>NZ_JBWKZE010000005.1:0-269617 GCF_059424205.1 Pseudomonas sp. GW456-12-1-14-TSB6 | reverse complement strand
GGGGGGGTTGGGGGGGCTTTGGCCCTTGACTGTTGGTTCAAACATGGAGAGATCGGGATGGTATTTTCATCCAACGTGTTCCTGTTTCTGTTCTTGCCGATCTTTCTCGGCTTGTACTACCTGAGCGGGCAACGCTATCGCAACCTGCTGCTGCTGATCGCCAGCTACGTGTTCTACGCGTGGTGGCGGGTGGACTTCCTGGCGCTGTTCGCCGGCGTCACCCTGTGGAACTACTGGATCGGCCTGAAAGTCGGCGCCGCCGGCGTGCGCACCAAACCGGCCCAGCGCTGGCTGCTGCTCGGCGTGGCGGTGGACCTGTGCATCCTCGGCTACTTCAAGTACGCCAACTTCGGGGTCGACAGCATCAACGCGATCATGACCTCGATGGGCCTTGAGCCGTTCATCCTGACCCACGTGCTGCTGCCGATCGGTATCTCGTTCTACATCTTCGAGTCGATCAGCTACATCATCGACGTCTACCGCGGCGACACCCCGGCCACCCGCAACCTGATCGACTTTGCAGCGTTCGTGGCGATCTTCCCGCACCTGATTGCCGGTCCCGTGCTGCGTTTCCGTGACCTGGCCGACCAGTTCAACAACCGCACCCACACCCTCGACAAGTTCTCCGAGGGCTGCACGCGGTTCATGCAGGGTTTCATCAAGAAGGTGTTCATCGCCGACACCCTCGCCGTGGTGGCCGACCATTGCTTCGCCCTGCAAAACCCGACCACGGGCGATGCCTGGCTCGGCGCACTGGCCTACACCGCGCAGCTGTATTTCGACTTCTCCGGTTACAGCGACATGGCCATCGGCCTGGGCCTGATGATGGGTTTCCGCTTCATGGAAAACTTCAAGCAGCCGTACATCAGCCAGTCGATCACCGAGTTCTGGCGCCGCTGGCACATCAGCCTGTCGACCTGGCTGCGTGACTACCTGTACATCACGCTTGGCGGCAACCGCAAAGGCACGCTGATGACCTATCGCAACCTGTTCCTGACCATGCTGCTCGGTGGTCTGTGGCATGGCGCGAACATCACCTACATCGTCTGGGGTGCGTGGCACGGCATGTGGCTGGCGATCGAAAAAATGCTCGGCCTCAACACCGCGCCGCGCAGCCTCAATCCGATCCGCTGGGCGCTGACCTTCCTGCTGGTGGTCATGGGATGGGTGATCTTCCGCGCCGAGAACCTGCACGTCGCCGGCCGCATGTACGGCGCGATGTTCAGCTTCGGCGACTGGTCGCTGTCGGAACTCAACCAGGCCAGCCTCACCGGCCTGCAAGTGGCGACCCTGGTGGTGGCTTACGTGACCCTGGCGTTCTTCGGCCTGCGTGATCTGTACACCAACCAGCCGCCGGCCAAGACCAAACCTGAAGTCAACGTCGAGGCCAACGGCCCGGCCACGGCGACTCCGGGAATGATCAAGGCCGCTCCGGGCGAAAACCCGGCGAGCATCCACGAGCCTGGCTACACCGTCGGCGTCGAGGCCCAGGTGCAACCGGCCTACTGGACCGCGGACTGGTCGCGCTACGTGATGCGCGGGTTGATCCTGCTGCTGTTCATCGCCTCGATTCTCAAACTCTCGGCGCAAAGCTTCTCGCCGTTCCTTTACTTCCAGTTCTGAGGGATCTGACATGACCCGCTCATTACGCATCTTCTACATCGCGCTGTTTCTGGTGACCCTGCTGGTGCTCGGTCTGTGGTCGGTGCGCAGCTTCTTCGGCTTCAGCACCAACGCCGATGCGACGGTGCTCAACGGCCGCTGGACCAAAGCGGTGGAAACCCACTACGACGACGAATTCCCGATCAAGCGCCTGGGCACCAATCTTTGGGCCGCGCTGGATTTCAAACTGTTCAACGAAGGTCGTCCGGGCGTGGTGCTCGGTCGCGATCAGTGGCTGTACAGCGATGAGGAATTCAACCCGATCGTCAACGAAGAGCTGAACCTGCAAGGCAACTACGCGCTGGTCGAAGGCGTGCGTCAGACCCTGAAAGAGAAAGGCGTGAAACTGGTGATGGCGATCGTGCCGGCCAAGGCTCGCCTGTACCCGGAACACCTGGGTGAAGTGAAACCGGCAAGCATCCACGCCAACCTCTATCAGGACTTCCACGCCCGTGTCGCGGCGGACAAGATCCTCGCCCCCGACCTGCTCGGCCCGCTGCAAGCGGCCAAGCAGAACGGTCAGCAAGTGTTCCTGCGCACCGACACCCACTGGACCCCGGAAGGCGCGGAAATCGCCGCCAACACCCTGGCCAGGACCATCGCCGACAAGTTCCCGCTCAGCGGCGAGCCGCAGCGTTTCGTCACCACCCCGGCGGAGAAGGTCACGCACAAGGGCGACCTGCGTCTGTTCCTGCCGCTGGATCCGCTGTTCGAAAACCTGATGCCGGCCAAGGAGCCGCTGCAAAAGCGCAACACCGTGGCCGTCGAGCAACCTGCCGGGGACGACGCCCTGTTCGCCAACAGCGAAGTGCCGGTGGCCCTGATCGGCACCAGCTACAGCGCCAACCCGAACTGGAACTTCGTCGGTGCGCTCAAGCAAGCGCTGCACAGCGACGTGGTCAATTACGCCGAAGACGGCCACGGCCCGATCCTGCCGATGCTCAGCTACCTGAAAAGCGATGACTTCAAGAACAGCCCGCCACAGGTGCTGATCTGGGAGTTTCCTGAACGATATCTGCCTGTGAACAACGAAATCGGCGACGCCGACCCACAGTGGGTCGCAGAGCTCAAACAAGCCGGTGCTCGCCAACAAAACGTAGCCATCAACACTAAATCCGAGACGCCCGATCGGGCGCAAAACTGAAAGAGAGGTACACCATGACTTTCACTACAACTCCTCGTCGTCTCGCCAAACGCTTCGCTCTGGTTGCGGGTCTGAGCGTGCTGTCGGTCCAGGCCTTCGCCGGTGGCGACGCTGCGCTGTACGGCCCGACTGCACCGAAAGGCTCGACCTTCGTGCGCGTCTACAACGCCAGCAACGCTGAAGTCAGCGCCACCGTCGGCAGCACTAACCTTGCCGACGTCGCACCGCTGGCCAGCAGCGACTTCAGCTTCATGCCGGGCGGTGATTACAGCGCCAAGGTCGGCAGCCAGACCCTGCCGGTGAAACTCGCCGGTGACCACTACTACACCCTGGTCAACAACGCTTCCGGCGCGCCGCAACTGATCGAAGAACCGCCGTTCAAGAACAAGCAGAAATCCCTGGTGCGCGTGCAGAACCTCAGCGACAAGTCGCTGACCCTGAAGACCGCCGACGGCAAGACCGACGTGGTGCCGAACGTGGCCGCCAAGGGCCGTGGCGAGCGTGAAATCAACCCGGTGAAAGTCAGCCTGGCGCTGTACGAAGGTGACAAGAAAGTCGGCGACGTCAAACCAGTCGCCCTGGAGCGCGGTGAAGCAGCCGTGCTGTACGTCACCGGCAACGGCAGCAACCTGTCGCCAGTCTGGGTGAAACGCCCGGTGTCGACTCGCTAATCGCTCGAGCTATCAGCTACAAGCCTCAAGCTGCAAGTGAAGTGCTTCTAACTCGCCGCTTGCAGCTTGCAGCTCCCAACTGCATTTTTAGGAGTAAACAATATGATTCCGGTGATCTTGTCAGGTGGTAGCGGCTCACGTCTTTGGCCGCTTTCGCGCAAGCAGTTTCCCAAGCAGTTCCTCGCCCTGACCGGCGAACACACACTGTTCCAGCAAACCCTCGAGCGTCTGGTGTTCGAAGGCATGGACACCCCGATCGTGGTCTGCAACAAGGATCACCGCTTCATCGTCAACGAGCAGTTGGCCAGCCGCAATCTGGAATGCCAGCGGATCCTGATGGAACCGTTCGGTCGCAACACCGCGCCGGCCGTGGCCCTGACCGCGATGATGCTGGTCAATGAAGGTCGCGACGAACTGATGCTGGTGCTGCCGGCCGACCACGTTCTGGAAGACCAGAAAGCCCTGCAACGTGCCCTCGCTCTGGCCACCGTTGCCGCCGAAAACGGCGAGATGGTGCTGTTCGGCGTGCCGGCCACCAAACCGGAAACCGGTTACGGCTACATCAAGTCCACCGGTGATTCGCTGCTGCCGGAAGGCGTCAGCCGCGTCTCGCACTTCGTGGAAAAACCCGACGTCAAACGCGCCACCGAGTACGTAGAGTCCGGCGGTTACTACTGGAACAGCGGCATGTTCCTGTTCCGCGCCAGCCGCTTCCTCGAAGAACTGAAAAAGCATGATCCGGACATCTACGACACCTGCCTGCTGACCCTCGAGCGCAGCCAACAGGATGCCGATACCGTCACACTGGACGAAGCCACCTTCGCCTGCTGCCCGGACAACTCCATCGACTACTCGGTGATGGAAAAAACCCAGCGCGCTTGCGTGGTGCCGCTGACGGCCGGCTGGAGCGATGTCGGTTGCTGGTCGTCGCTGTGGGAAGTCAACGAGAAGGACGCCAACGGCAACGTCAGCAAGGGCGACGTGGTGATCCAGGACAGCAGGAACTGCATGATCCACGGCAACGGCAAACTGGTGTCGGTGATCGGCCTGGAAAACATCGTGGTGGTCGAAACCAAGGACGCCATGATGATCGCCCACAAGGACAAGGTCCAAGGCGTCAAGCAGATGGTCAACACCCTCAACGAGCAGGGTCGCAGCGAAACCCAGAACCATCTTGAGGTCTACCGTCCGTGGGGCTCCTACGATTCGGTGGACATGGGCGGTCGCTTCCAGGTCAAGCACATCACGGTCAAGCCGGGCGCGTGCCTGTCGCTGCAGATGCACCACCACCGCGCCGAACACTGGATCGTAGTCAGCGGAACCGCCGAAGTGACCTGCGACGAGAACGTGTTTCTGCTCACTGAAAACCAGTCGACCTACATCCCGATCGCCTCGGTGCATCGCCTGCGCAACCCGGGCAAGATCCCGCTGGAAATCATCGAAGTGCAGTCGGGCTCATACCTGGGCGAAGACGATATCGAGCGCTTCGAAGATATCTACGGTCGCTCCACCCCGGTCGAACGCGGCGTGTCGGTGAAAACCATCGCGCAGTAAGCGTTCCGTAACAAGAAGCCCCCGTCCAGCCCGCTGCGTCCCCTATCCGCAGCGGGTTGGGCGGGGGCTTTTTTACGCCACTTTTCTGGCTCCCAGTCTTTTGGCGATAGCCGCTGATCGCGGATTGACCGCGGCCGTCCTGACTTTCTGAACGTTGTGCGTGCTCACCATCCTGGCCAACGACTTGACGGTCAGGTAGGTCCCAATACCACGCAATTTGAAAGGTTGGATGGCCTCGGTGGTCTCGACCGATTCACCCAGGAACTTATCCACGCCCGGCTGCGTCAGTGGGTGCGCAATTACGTTGCTCACATGAACCGTGCTTTCTCCGCCCTTTGTTGACGAGACACTCAACTCAGCGATGCCATAAATCACTTTATCCTGGCCCTTTTTTTCGACATCGTCGCGATTGATCAGTGCGAAGAAGTGCTTGGTGACCGTTTTTTCCTCCGATACCCGTGGTTCGCTTGAATACTTGAGGGACGAGGATGTGATCTCGGCGATCTCTTTTCCCAATTCAAAATTTTGTTCCGCGCTGACATTTGTGTTCTGCAGTTCTCGCCGCATAGAGTCGTGGTACATCTCACGGTACTGGCGCCGGTACATCCTCAGATGACTCAAGAGCTCGCGCTTGCTCACTGAAAAATCCGGGCCCTCGCCGACTTCAACCAGTTTGAAATCAGCAGACTTGCTGTATTCCACACCTCCCAGGTCAAGCCTGGACACATGTGCTTGGGAGGAAAGCAGCTTGAAGGCCAATCTCACTCGAATGCCCACGTCCGCTTCGTAGGTTCCGGTCTCGGCTTGCAGCCCCAGCGCGTCTCTCATCGTGAGCGGATTGTTGCGAACCATCCGGTAAATATTCAGCCCATCCGAATAGCCGGCAGGATCGGTGCTGGCCCAGCGTTGCAACCACGGGATGTAGTAACGGAAGCCATAATAGTAAAGCCCCGTCGCATCGTGCTCCTTGCCCGAGTAACGCACGTACTTATATTTGAGTTCACCGCTTTGCCAGGCCGTAGTACCGAACGGGTGAAATACTTCCTGACTGATAATTGCGCCACGGTCGTCCGACTCCAGGCTGACTGACCCCAGGTGATCCGAGCACGCATATCGATATCGATCGTTGGTCCCCGTGGGCGGAGGGATCTCCCAATGCAGTACTCGAATATTGTTCAGCCCGCCCTCGGCAGTGATGACCTGCAAACGTTCACCGATCTCGTTATCGGTACGCAGCTCCAACCCGGGCAAATAGCGCACCTCGGCAACCACGGTGCGTGCGTTGGTTTTTAATGAGCGGATCTTGCGCACTCGCAGGCCGACATCGCCGTAGAGATAGACCTCGCAGTCGTTGCCCCCGGAGGCACGCTCCACCGGGCTGACCGATTGCAGTTGGTTGCGCAGGTTCCAGCTCAGTATCCGCCCCGGCTCCAGCTGCAACACGTTGCCTCTGCGGTCGTAGGCGGCTTCGATTTGAGCGTCGTCGGGAGGTGCGTGCTCGTAAGGCAGAGCGCGGTTGCTGTAACTCGCCGGTTGCAGTTTGCGCCCATGACTTTGTGCGCCGACATGAGTCAGCCTGCGCAAGTTGCCGCCGGAATCATATTCATAAGTCTGCTGATAGTTGCTGACCGCCGCCGGGTCGACTCGTCCCATTGATTGCGGGCCCTGACTGGCACTGCCAGCTTCCCAACCGAACGCCATGATCAACTGATAAAGACTGTCATAGACAAACCGGCTGACCGGCTCTATTCGCTGATTGGCGAAATAACGGATCGGCAGCGCCTTGTCCTCGATGCTCAAGACATTGCCCATCGGGTCATAGTCGTAAATCCAGTGCTGCAGTACTCGGCCGGCGGCATCCTTATCCCGGCGGACCGTCAGGCGACCGTCCTCTGGGCGATACGTCAGCGCGGCCACCACGCCATTGCCGGCCGTTTCGCGCTCGATGCTGCCATCCGCGCTGTAGCGGATGTCACTGACCAGGATCTGCGCGGGCTGGTCCTTCAACTGCAGTCGGCGTTCACGCAAACGGCCATCGACGGTCAGCTCGAACGTATGCCGGTTGTCTCGGGCATCCGTCTGCTCCAGCACATCACCCAGCGCACCATAGCGCCACTGTGTGGTCGCACCGACGCCTGGCTCCAGCAGCCGCTGACGATCCTCCTCCCGCTCCGGCCAGTCAGTCGCCAGCGGTTCCAGCGTGAAGTGGCGGATGTCCTTGGTGCGGGGACCGCTGATTGCAAACGCGTCGAACAGCACGCTGCCGGCCGGATGATCATGACGAATCAGCTGACCGTATTGGTTACGCGACGGATCCCCACAGCCGGGATGACCGTAGGTCATTCGCTCTACGCAACGACGTGGCTCGTTTGCGCCTTGTTCGAATATTGCGACTGGTCGCTGCATGAAGTCGCATTCAATGTCGCGTCGCGTCTGCCGGCTGTCCCAACTGAACACTGTTTGCCCGGCGAGCCCCTTCAACTCGATTTGCGTGCCGGCATCAACGCTGTCCGAACGAATCACCGTGGAGTCCAGAGTAAACACCTGCGTCAGGTTGGCCGGGGGCAGCGGATCGCCGGCCTGCGACAGCCAAAGTCGCGGGTCCCACTGTTTCACCGCACGCCCCGCAGCGTCATGCAGGGTGCGGTTGATCCGGGACTCGACCGGTCCGTCCTCGATGTCTCGGCAATAGTCGACCGTGCGCACCGGCAAGCCGCGCGGGTCGACCACAGACATTCTCGGCGTATTGACGTGCAAGCTCATGGAGCGTACTTCCCCGCAACCGGCATTTGTTGTGCCTCCGGGCATCTGAGCAAGCTCAGCGCTGGTTCGGCTACTGTCGGAAATTACAGTCCCGACCAACGGCACCTGCGCGCAACCCCGACAAGATCCCGCTGAAAATCATCGAAGTGCAGTCGGGCTCATACCTGGGCGAAGACGATATCGAGCGCTTCGAAGATATCTACGGTCGCTCCACCCCGGTCGAACGCGGCGTGTCGGTGAAACCCATCGCGCAGTGATCGACCTGCAATAAGAAGCCCCCGTCCAGCCCGCTGCGTCCCCTATCCGCAGCGGGTTGGGCGGGGGCTTTTTTCAGCCCGTCTTGCGCCTGTCACTCGGAATGACTGCTCGGCTCATGGTTTTCCTGATACGTGTCTGTGGATAAACCGAAACCGATGCATTGGTTTTCTTGAAAAACCCGGTGCTGCCAGGGCTGTAACGCTCGATTCCGCTGGAGCCCTGAATGGTCTGATAATGGATGTTCCATTGCTGCTGTTTGCGGTCGTACTTCATGAAAGCGAAACCGGTCGTGAGGTTTTCCTGACGGCCCTGATCATCCGGTGCATAACCATAATCCTGATATTCCATGGCGGCGGCCTGCCCCATTCCGTGGCCTTCGGAGAGATCGTTGTATTGGGCATTTTCATATCCGCCTTCCACATGCCGGACACGCAGCACGTTGTCGTTGAGTTGATCCACCGTCAGTGAGCAACCGCTGAAACCGGGGGTAAATACATAGTCAGGCTGAGTACCTGTCGGATGCAGCGGAATATCGACATAGCCACCCTGAGGCGCCCAATACCCGGATACCGCGTTGTTCTGGTCAGGGATCTCGCCATTGGGAATATCGACGATCCGCAAAGCATTGAATTCCCCACTGCCAGCACCGGAATAAGTCATGCGATCCATACTGAAAATAAACTCGGCGCCACCGTTACGGCGGCTCAACTGCGCGACGGTTTCGTTCGAGTAACGTCCGGGAGTGGGGTCCAGCAGTTTGGTACTGACCTCAATCCTGCCCAGCTCGCCAATCTCCAGCGACTTTCGGATGTTGCCAGACCTGCCTGTTGCGGGCACTCCGCGCCGAGGTGCGCCGCTTTTCACCTCCAGAGCTCCGGTCATCAATCGATCAGCCCCCGTCGCGATAACAGGCTGCCACAATCCGTTGGCCAGCCTTCTACGCGTGACCGCCCCCTCGTCATCGGTGAAGGTGAGTGGATTGTTGCGAACCATTCGGTAGAGGTTGGCACCGTCGCCATGACCGGCAGGGTCCGCACTGGACCAGCGTTGTAGCCATGGGATGTAGTAACGCAGACCAAAGTAGTCGAGCCCGGAGGCATCGCGCTCCTTGCCCGAGTAACGGACGAATTTGCAGCTGAATTCGCCGTCCCGCCAGGCGCTGGTGCCGAAAGGGTGAAACCTTTCGCGGTTGATCATCGCGCCGTCAGCGGCGGTTTCCAGACAGACCGAACCCAGATGATCGACATGTTGATATCTATACCGATTGTTGATTCCCGAAGGCGGCGGGCTTTCCCAGTGCTGTACTCGAGCGTTGTCGGCAATGATGACTTGCACCCGTTCGCCGGTGCCGTTGTCGATGCGCAATTCCAGTCCAGGTAAATAGCGCACATCGGAAACCAGGGTGCGGGCGTTGGTTCGTAATGAGCGGATCTTGCGTACTCGCTGACTGCCAGACGCGTAGAGATAGACCTCTTGGTCGGCGAGCCCGAAGGTGCGCTCCACCGGGCTGACTGATTGCAGTTGGTTGCGCAGGTTCCAGCTCAGTACCCGCCCCGGTTCCAGCTGCAACAGGTTGCCTCTGCGGTCGTAGGCGGCTTCGATTTGAGCGTCGTCGGGAGGTGTGTCGTCATAAGGCAGAGCGCGGTTGCTGTAACTCGCCGGTTGCAGTTTGCGCCCGTGACTTTGTGCGCCCGCATGAGTCAGCCTGCGCAGGTTGCCAGCGGGATCATATTCGTAAGTCTGCTGATAGTTACTGACAACCGCCGGATCGACGCGCCCTATCGATTGCGGGCCCTGCCTCGCCATTCCGGCTTCCCAGCCCGACGCCATGATCAACTGGTCAAGGCTGTCGTAGACAAAGCGGCTGACCGGATCGATTCGCTGGTTGGCGAAGTAACGGATCGGCAGCGCCTTGTCTTCGATACTCAGGACATTGCCAGTCCTGTCGTATCCATAACGCAAGTGTTGCAGCACTCCACCGCGAGTGTCTTCGTCCCGACGGACCATCAGGCGACCGTCTTCGGGCCGATATACGCGGGTGGTCTGCACACCGTTGCCAGCGGTTTCCTGCTCGATACTGCCGTAAGCGTTGTAGTGAATATCGCTGATCAGGATCTGTTCAGCCTCACCCCTCAACTGCAAGCGGCGCTCGCGCAAGCGGCCATCGACGGTCAGCGCGAATGTATGTCGGTTGTCTCGGGCGTCCGTCTGCTCCAGTACATCGCCGAGCGCACCATGGCGCCACCGCGATGTCGCACCGGCGCCGGGTTCCAGCAGCCGCAGACGATCCTCCTCCCGCTCCGGCCAGTCAGTTGCCAGCGGTTCCAGCGTGAAGTGGCGGATGTCTTCGGTGCAGGGGCCGCTGATTGCAAACCCTTTGAACAGTACGCTGCCCGCCGGATGGTCATGACGAATCAGCTGACCGTACTGGTTTCGCGACTGATCCCCACAGCCGGGATGACCGTAGGTCATTCGCTCTACGCAACGACGTGGCTCGTTTGCGCCTTGTTCGAATATTGCGACTGGTCGCTGCATGAAGTCGCATTCAATGTCGCGTCGCGTCTGCCGGCTGTCCCAACTGAACACTGTTTGCCCGGCGAGCCCGTTCAACTCGATTTGCGTGCCGGCATCAACGCTGTCCGAACGAATCACGGTGGCGTCGAGGGTAAATACCTGCGTCAGGTTGGCCGGTGTCATAGGGTCTTCGGCTTGCCGTTGCCACAGGCGTGGATCCCACTGTTTGATCGCGTTTCCCTGTGGATCATGAAGCACTCGGTTGATCCGGGGCTCGACAGGTCCACCCTGGACTACACGGCAATAGTCGACCGTGCGGACCGGCAAGCCGCGTGGGTCGACCACAGACATCCTCGGCGTATTGGCATGCAAGCTCATGAAGCGCGCTCCCCCCGCGACCGGCATTCTTTCTGCCTCGGGTATCTGAGCAAGCGCAGCGCTCGTTTGGCTACTGTCAGAAATTACAGTCTCGACCACCGGCGCCGTCGATCTACCCACGAATGTCCATTCCCGCGCCCCTTCGGTAGGATGGCAGGCACAAGTTCAAGGAGCGTTAGAACATGTTCATCGGCGTCTTGCTGGTCATCACCTGGCTGATCCTGCTGTTGCGCTACCCGGCCAAGGCCTTGCCGGTGTCGATGGCCGCCGCTGTGGGCCTGGGGCTGGTGGCGATGTGGGTGGTGTGGCTGGACAATCGCGAGGTCAAGCAGCTGGCGCGTCTGGAACTGCGCATCGTCTATGCCCCCGAACACTGCCCCGCCGACCGTCCGCTGCTGCTCAAGCTGAACAATGGTAACGACGTGCCGCTGACCGAACTGCGCTGGCGCATCGCGGCGTACGCGCCGGGCGACACCGTGAACCTGGCCGACAACCAATACGCCGCCCCGCGCTATCGCGGCCCCGGCGAATTGCAGGCTGGCGGCAACTGGGAAGACTGTCTGCCGATGCCGCCGTTGCGTCCCGGTTATCGCCCGCAAACCCTGGAGTTTCGCGCCGAGCGATTGCAGGGTAGTTTCTCCGACTGATCCCCTCTCCCACTCTTTTGCACAAGGAATGCGCCATGCCCGTTGCGTTGATTACCGGTTGTTCGAGCGGCATCGGCCGCGCCCTCGCCGATGCCTTCAAAACCGCCGGCTACGAGGTCTGGGCCAGCGCGCGCAAGGCTGAAGATGTTGCGGCACTTGCCGCTGCCGGGTTCACGGCCGTGCAGCTTGACGTCAATGACAATGCAGCGCTGGAACAACTTGCCGAGCGAATCAACCAGCAACACGGCGGCCTCGACGTGCTGATCAACAACGCCGGTTACGGCGCCATGGGGCCGCTGCTCGATGGCGGTGTTCCGGCCATGCAGCGCCAGTTCGAAACCAACGTGTTTTCGATTGTCGGCGTGACCCGTGCGCTGTTCCCGGTGCTGCGCCGGGCCAAGGGCCTGGTGGTGAATGTTGGCAGTGTTTCCGGGGTTTTGGTCACGCCATTTGCCGGCGCCTATTGCGCGTCGAAAGCGGCGGTGCACGCGTTGAGCGATGCGTTGCGCATGGAGCTGGCGCCGTTCGGGATTCGCGTCATGGAAGTGCAGCCCGGAGCGATCCAGTCCAGTTTCGCCAGGAATGCCGGGCATGAGGCCGAACAACTGATCAACGAACAATCGCCGTGGTTTCCGTTGCGTGAAGGCATCCGGGCGCGGGCCAAGGCGTCCCAGGACAAACCGACCCCGGCCAGCGAATTTGCTGCCGAGCTGCTCAAGGCTGTGCAGCAGAACAAGCCGCCACGGCTGATCCGCATCGGCAATGGCAGCCGGGCGTTGCCGTTGCTGGCGACGTTGTTGCCGAAAGGCTTGCTGGAATCGACGTTGATGAAGCGCTTCGGGCTGCAAGGGAAACTCTGATCCACAGGTTTGAGTTCGCCAGCGGCGGGCTCAAACCATCACAACCTGGTTACCCCGTAGCGTCAGCGCGGGAACGCCATCAGATTGGGCAAGGATTCAAAGGCTGGAGATTGTCCCGATGCTGCTGGGTATAAGAGCTGGATCGAAATGGCGACTTCCTGGCCCGGGATCAGAAAATACTTGTCTCCCGGTGGTGTGGCCAGTTCGACAATGCCCTCTTTTGCATCATGAACGACGTCAAGCCACGGATTGGCGTAAATTTTCGTTCCCACCGGTAAGCCTGCACTTGAAAACTTCCATTGGGCAAACGATTGATTATTTGCTTGGACCATAACGTCGTAACTATAAACCCAGCCGCCGGTCACAATGTCCTGCCATTTCGCAGTAAATACCTGCCGGGCCGAAATGGCCTGTTCCCCATCCGGCTTAACGAGTACAGAAAAGTTCCCTGCCTCATACCGGGGCTGATAATAAACAATGCTTAACATTTCGCACACTTCTGAAGGGTCCATGTTCACAGGTGCTGTAAACGTCAGCGTGCGCCTTGGATTCCATCCTTCAAGTTGATCTTCGGTAATGGTCAAAGTGGCGGACTTTGACGCTTCGGAATAGCTCATCTGCGCACCGCTGGCGGGCATCGAAGCGTGCACAAACGCTGCGCCGTTGTAGGCCCGAAACTGCATACGCGAGCCAACGGGGGGTGGCGTACCATCGGTCAACATTGTAAAGCCCAATGTCACCGTTTCCCCGCTGACTATATGACTGACAAAGTCATCCATCCTGATATCAATCAGTTCCATAACTTAAAACTTCCTATTAAAAAGCCAATAGCTGCCAATGCCTGATTGCAATCGGCAATATTAAAATCAATGAGATAGCGCCTTTATCCAGACGACGAAAAAACACTAACACAGGAATAAAGTCAGGAACCGAAAAACAATAGGCACTTACAATTCAAAAAAAACTTCAAACACTCCACTAACAACCACAACTAAAAGCACAAGTCGCGAAAGCACTTATCTCTCGCGACATGCTTGCTTTTAGTTCAAACCCTCAATAACTACCGTGCAGGTAATCCCCGCCGCCAGCAGCACACCCTCCGGCACTTCATCGATGTGAATCCGCACCGGCACCCGTTGCGCCAGACGCACCCAGTTGAAGGTCGGGTTCACATCGGCGATCAGCTCGCGGCTTTCCGGGTTGTCGCGGTCGTAGATGCCACGGGAAATACTTTCCACGTGGCCCTTGAGGACTTCGCCGCTCATCAGCTGCATGTCGGCTTTATCGCCGACGCGCACGTGGGGCAGTTTGGTTTCTTCGAAGAAGCCGTAGACCCAGAACGAGTTCATGTCGACCACAGCCATTTTCGCTTCGCCGATGCGGGCGTAATCGCCGCGATGGACGTTAAGGTTGGTCACGTAGCCGTCCACCGCCGCCCGCACTTCGGTGCGTTTGAGGTTGAGTTCGGCCGCTTCCAGTTGCGCCTGAGCCTGTTGGTAATCGGCCAGCGCCGAGTCGGCGATGTTGCTGGCGTCGTCGCGGTTTTCCTTGGAGATCACCAGGTTGTCGAGGTCGGCGCGGCGATGGGCGTTGACCTTGCGCATCTCCCACGTGGCCTTGCGCGAAGCGACCAGCGACTGCGCCTGTTTCACCGCCAGGCGATAGTGCTCGGGGTCGATCTGCATCAGCAGATCACCTTTCTTCACCAACTGGTTGTCGTGCACCGGCACGTCGACCACTTCACCGGTGACGTCGGCCGCGACGTTGATGATGTCGGCGCGGACCCGGCCGTCGCGGGTCCACGGCGTGTTCATGTAGTGCTCCCACAACGTGCGGCCGATCCACAACGCCAGGGCCAGCACCAGCAGGGTCGCGAGCAGGCTGAAAAACTTTTTCATCAGAACGTTCTCAACGGTAGACAGTCAGCGCCATCGCGCCGAACAGACAGGTAAACAGGCTCAGGCGCAGTAGCGCCGGGTGCCAGAAGAAGCGATACAGATCGAACCCCGACAGAAACCGGTCCAGCGCCCAGGCCAGTGCCGCAGCGACGAAAAACATCAGGGTCATGGTCGGCATGTACACGCCGTGGAAGGCGATTTCACGAGGCATGGGCAAGTCCTTCGGGCTTGGCGATGGCGTAGGCAGCAAGGGGCGATTGCGGGTCGAGCAGCGAGGTGCGGATGAAGTGCAGGTAGCTTTTCACCCGCCGCAGTGCCGAGGTATCGAAGTGCGGGGCGAACGGCTCGTCGGTGGCGGCGACCCGGCTGATCGCGTGATCGACCGCGACCAGTGCGCGTTCGAGATTGCTCGAATTCGGTTGCAGGAACAGCCGCACCAGCGAGCGCCCCATGACCCGGATTGCCTGGCGCCATGGCTGGGATTCGGCATACGCCGGATGCACCGGCAGGATCGCCTGTTCCTTGCGCAACTCGATGATCGCGTGGCCGACTTCCAGCACCACGAACATCCAGCGCAGCAGGTTTTTCTGCACCTGCGGCTGACCGGCCGCCAGCCCATAAGCCTGATGCATCAGGTCGCGGGTACGGCTTTCGAAACTCGACGCCAGGCCCTTGAGTTTGCCGCTGATCGCGTACACCACTTGCCCGCGCAGGTCCTGCTCCAGGCGCTGCCACAACCAGCGGCTGTTCGGCGGCAGAATGATCGCGCCCGCCGCTGCGCAGACCAGCATGCCCATGACCATGGCGATGTAGTCGTTGATGAAGGTGTAGGGGTTGTAGATCGTCAGGTTGTCCGGCACCGAACCGGTACTGAAAAAAATCAGCAGCCCGAGGCCGACACCGGCGTATTGCGGCCGCGAAGCGAGGAACGATCCAAGCACGATCACCGGCGCGAGCATCATGCACAGCAGCGGAAAACCGTCGATCCACGGGAAGATGAAAAACATCTCGACGAAGCCGATCAACGCCCCGAGGAACGTGCCGCAGGCCATCTGGAAGGCCATGCGTTTCGGGTTCGGCGTGGCGGCCGACAGGCCCACGGTAGCGGCAGCGATCAGGGTCATGGTCGCGCCGCTCGGCCACGCAGTGGCGACCCAGTAACTGCCAAGCACGATCAGAATGAATGACGCACGAATCCCCGAAGCCGCTGCAGCCCACCAACTGGTTTGCGGGGTGAACGGCTCATCCCAGCGCTCGCGTTCGTGGCTGTGATCGGCCAGAGACGCGTGGGTCTGTGCATAACTGTGCAAGTCATCGACGAAGCGATAGAGCAGCTCGTATGCGGTGTGGAAATCCAGCTGCTCGGCGTCGCTCGGTTCACTCTCCTGGAAGATCGCCCGCAGACTGCGCACCCGCGCCGGCAAGCCTTCCTTGTACGCCGCCAGCGCCAGCACCAGACGCGCCGCATCCGGGCTGGTCAGGGCGCGGCCACTGAAGCCGTCGAGCACTTCGGCCAAGTCCTGCAGGCCCGGTTTGATCGCCGCTTCCACATGATCGGCACCGTTGTTGCGCAGGCGTTCGAGCAACTGGTGCAAGGCGTTGAAACGGGTGGTGATGCCCATGAACTCGCTGTTCAGGCGACTGAGCCGACCGTTGCGCCGCCGCATGTGCGGGTCTTCGAACACGGTCACGCTACGCAGCCCTTCCAGCCCCACCGCTTCGGCGATGAAGCGCACGTTGCTGGCCTCGAACGACTCCGGCTTGCTGCGCCCGCGCAGGCCATCGGTGACGAACAACGCGAACACACCGAAGCGCTGATACAAGGCGTTGCGCATCGCGGCGCTGGCGGTTTGCGGCAGGATCGCGGCACTGACCAGGGTCGAACAGAGAATCCCCAGCGAAATTTCCAGCACCCGCCACACCGCCGCCATGAACGCACCGTCAGGATGGGCGAGTGCCGGCAGTCCCACCATCGCGGCAGTGTAGCCAGCCAGCACAAAACCGTAGGCGCGGAAGTTGCGGCAGCGGGCGGCGCCGGCCGAGCAGATGCCGACCCAGATCGCCAGCGAGCCGAGGAACAATTCGGTGTTCTGGGCAAACAGTGAAATCAGCGTGACCATCATCGCCGACCCGGCCAGGGTGCCGAGGAAGCGATAGAAACTCTTGGCGAACACCTGGCCGCTCTGCGGCTGCATGACGATGAACACGGTGATCATCGCCGTGCGCGGCTGCGGCAGTTCCAGGCGCATTGCCAGCCACAGGGTCAGGAACGCGGCAATCAACACCTTGAAGATGTAGACCCAGGTCACGCCGTCGCTGCGCGCCCAGTCGAAGAAACCCCGGCGCCATTCCAGGGAGTAGAGCCAGCGCAAAGGTGCGGGCAAGGGAGTCATTAAGGCTTGCTCAGTGGTCGAGGGCTTGAAGAAGGGCCGGGGTTTTCGGGGCGGCGGTCTGTGCGGCAGTCGGCACGTCTTTACCCGCACCAAGTCCACCACCCAATGCCGTCACCAGTTCCGCATGGGCACTCAACCGCGCTGCCTGCACCTGCTGCTGCACCTGCTGCTGTTTGAACAGCAAGGTCTGCGCATTGAGCACGTTGAGGTAATCGGTGAGCCCGCGCTTGTAGGCGATCATCGCGATGTCGTAGGTCTTCTGCGCCGTGGCCACGGATTCGGCGGCGAATGTCTGCTGCTTGTCCATCGACTCGCGGCGGATCAACTGATCCGAGATGTTCTTCAGCGCATTGACCAGGGTCTGGTTGTAATGCGCGACGGCGATGTCATAACCCGCCGACGCTTCGCCGAGCTCCGCACGCAGTCGCCCGCCGTCAAAGATCGGCAGCGAGATCGCCGGCCCGACGTTGTAGTTGAGTTTCTTGCCGGTCAGGAACTCCAGCGCCCCGCCGCCGGTGGCCATGTAGCCGAGGCTGCCGACCAGATCGACGTTAGGGTAAAACCCGGCATGCGCCACATCGATCCCGCGCGCCTGCGCCGCCACTTGCCAGCGACTGGCGACCACGTCCGGACGCTGGCCGAGCAGTTCGGCGGGCAGTGCCGACGGCAGTTTGAGCGCTGTGCCAAGGGACAGGGTCGGCCGCTGCAATTGCGTCCCGGCGCCCGGCCCTTTGCCGGCCAGTGCAGCGATCTGGTTGCGGCTCAGGGCGATTTCTTCGTCCAGCGCATCCAGTTGCCGATGGGTTTCCGGCAGCGGGGTTTCGGCCTGGCTGACTTCGAAGTGGGTGCCGATCCCGCCGTCCAGGCGTTTCTGTGCCAGTTCGAGAATCTGCTGTTGCTGCTTGAGCGTCGCCGCCACGATATCGCGCTGAGCGTAATGCAGCGACAGCTCGATATAGGCGCGCACGATGTTGTTCTGCAATTCGAGCTGCGCCTGACGCGCCTCGGCCGCGCTCATGTGCGCCAGATCCACCGCCCGCTCGGTGCTGTTGCTTTCACGCCCCCAGAGGTCGAGGGCGTAACTGAAACCCAGCGCGGCGTTGTTGTCCCAGGTGGTGCTGTTGGCCAGCTCACCGGGGCCGTAGAACTGATCGGTCGGCCAGTTGTGGCGCTTGAGGGTCGACTCGCCATTGATCTGTAACGACTCGGCGGCCTCGGCGACACCGGCCATGGACCGGGCCTGACGCACGCGCGCGGCGGCCATGGCCAGGGTCGGGCTGCCCTGCACGGCGAGGTCGATCCAATGGTTGAGTTGCGGGTCACCGTAGGCTTGCCACCATTGGGCGGTGGGCCAGTTTGCGTCACGGGCGGCGTGGGCGATGGCCTCGTCGGTGGCCAGTTCATTAGCCTCCAGAGCCTTGCCCTGCGGGGCAATTCCTCCGGTTCCAATGCAGCCGCCGAGACCTAACGAAAGAGCCAGAACACTGAGCGGCAAAAGCGCTCTGTTGATGCGACGCGGCACTGCTGCGAATTCCTGAGGTGGGAGATGTTTCGAGGTGGGCGCAATTCTAGGGGGGCGCCATTACGGCGATAAGCTGGGAATCCTGTGAATCTTTGTTACCGTTAACGAGATAATCCCTTGGTCGGGGGTCTCAGACCCTGAAACTTCGTGTCACAATTTGCCATCTCCCTTGAGAGCACCCCATGGACACTTTGCAAAACATGCGCGCCTTCAGTTGTGTGGCCGAAGCCGGCAGCTTCACCGCCGCCGCCGTGCAGCTCGACACCACCACCGCCAACGTATCGCGCGCGGTCTCCAACCTTGAGGCCCACCTGCAAACCCGCCTGCTCAATCGCACGACCCGCCGCATCGCGCTCACCGAAGCCGGCAAGCGCTATCTGCTGCGTTGCGAGCAGATCCTCGCCTACGTCGAAGAGGCCGAAGCCGAAGCCAGCGAGGCCCACGCCCGCCCGGCCGGACAATTGAAAGTGCACACCATGACCGGCATCGGCCAGCACTTCGTGATCGACGCCATCGCCCGCTACCGCAAGACCCACCCGGACGTGACCTTCGACCTGACCATGGCCAACCGCGTGCCGGACCTGCTCGACGAAGGCTACGACGTGTCCATCGTCCTGGCCCGCGAACTGCCGGACTCGGGTTTCGTTTCGCAACGCCTGGGCATCACCTACAGCATCGTCTGCGCCTCGCCGGCCTACGTGAAAGCCAACGGCTGCGCACAAAAACCCAGCGACCTGCTGAACCACGCCTGCCTGCGCCTGGTGAGCCCGGTGATCCCCCTGGAAAAATGGGCCTTCGATGGTCCTGACGGTCAGGAAGTGGTCACTATCAACAGCTCCCCTTTCCTGGTGAACTCCGCTGACGCGATGAAAAGCGCGATCACCAGTGGGATGGGTGTCGGCGTATTGCCGGTGTACGCGGCGATTGAAGGCTTGCGCAACGGCTCACTGGTGCGGGTAATGCCGAACTACCGCTCGCAGGAACTGAACCTGTATGCGATCTACCCGTCACGGCAGTACCTGGATGCGAAGATCAAGACCTGGGTTGAATACCTGCGTGGTTCGCTGCCGGAGATATTGGCGGGGCATCAGGCGGAGTTGGCGGCTTATGAGATGAGTGGGAGTCTGGGTGGAGCCAGGCTCGCGAACTGAGTTTACCGTCCTACAGACGGGGTGATTTGGGGGGACGTTTCCGACAAGTCGCGTCGGTTGTCCCTCGGAAACGAGGTGGATAGGCTTTTGAGGGTCGCTGACGCATCAGCGGCCGGGTCTGGAAAACCCGAAGTTCAGGATCACAGCCCATGACATAATGCGGCGTTTTTTCGCGACGTTATGGTAGCTGTACGTGGGAGACCTTCGGGTCTGCCGGGTTTGATCCTTTCCGGTTTTTCCAGTCCGCGTACAGCTGCCACCTCTTTCGCCTGGAAAACGAAAAATGGCAGCTCCTCCAAGACTTAAGGATCTTTGCCATGAAAAAACTTACTCCGAATCCCCCTGAAACCAACGACACCTCGCCCTACGAATCCGCCGATTCAAACAAACTCCACGACGCCGCCGAACGCGCGCTCGACCACTACCTGAACCCTCTCCCGAAAAAATGCCCCGGCCGCAAACCGAGCGAAATGTTCCAGATTTCACCGGACATGGACGACGAAAGCCTGCTGGCCCACGCCTGCGAATCCCTGGCCTCGGCCAGCGTCATGGCCAGTGACGTGGCAGCCTATGTCGACTCACCACAGCGACACCGGATTCTGGGCATCCAACAAGTCATCATGCTCGCCGAGCTCGCCGTGAACCGCGTGCTGGATAACGTCGAAGTACAACGTCATCCCACACACAGCTAAGCCGCTCTGACCAAACCGACCTGCCAGCGACAACCGCATTCGCTGGCAGCTCGGATGGGACGCAGAGCGTCCCGGGCTGCATTCCCACGCAGAGCGTGGGAACGATCAAACGATGAGCGTTAGCTCAAGTTCGCTGTTCGCTTCTCACCACTCAAAACGATGAGCGTTAGCTCGAGTTCGCTGTTCGCTTCTCACCACTCAAAACGATGAGCGTTAGCTCGAGTAAGGCTTTTGACGTACCGGCCCTATCGGAAGGCTGAGTGGAGGGATTTATCCGGGGGTGGGAGCGCAGCGACCGTTTGGCGAAGCCAAACACATCGAGAGGAGGTGCAGCGAAGCAAACCGGAGGCGATGCCCCCGGATGAATCCCGGAGCGAAGGAACACCGAGCCTAGGCGAGGTGCCGAACGCCGGGGCCCAGCGTTTTGGTTACTTTGGGGCGTTTGCCAAAGTGACTCGCTGTAAAAGCGAAACCGCCAGCCGCAACCCCCGAAGCAACGGATATTCACCCAAAACCCCAAGAACCTGGTCGGCCCAGAGGCCGCCAAGGACAAGCCAAACCTGGCGAAGAATGTTAGCTTGCTTGGCAACCCAGAACAGCCGAGCCCAATGCCAATGAAAAAAACAGTCCTGGCCTTCAGCCGCATCACCCCGCCCATGATCGAACGCCTGCAACAAGAGTTCGACGTCATCGTCCCCAACCCGAAAAACGGCGACATCAACGCCCAGTTCAACGAAGCCCTGCCCCACGCCCACGGCCTGATCGGCGTCGGTCGCAAACTCGGCAAGGCCCAACTGGAAACCGCCGCCAGACTCGAAGTGGTCTCCAGCGTCTCCGTCGGCTACGACAACTACGACCTCGCCTATTTCAACGAACGCGGGATCATGCTTACCAACACCCCGGACGTGCTCACCGAAAGCACCGCCGACCTGGCCTTCGCCCTGATCATGAGCAGCGCCCGCCGCGTCGCCGAACTCGACGCCTGGACCAAGGCCGGCCAATGGCAGGCCAGCGTCGGCGCACCGCTGTTCGGTTGCGACGTGCACGGCAAGACCCTGGGCATCGTCGGCATGGGCAACATCGGCGCCGCCGTCGCCCGTCGCGGCCACTTCGGCTTCAACATGCCGATCCTCTACAGCGGCAACAGCCGCAAGACCGAACTCGAACAGCAACTCGGCGCACAGTTCCGCAGTCTTGACCAACTGCTGGCCGAGGCCGACTTCGTTTGCCTGGTGGTGCCGCTAAGCGACAAGACCCGCCACCTGATCAGCCATCGCGAACTGGCGCTGATGAAGCCGGATGCGATTCTGGTGAACATCTCCCGCGGCCCGGTGGTCAACGAGCCGGCATTGATCGAGGCATTGCAGAACAACCGGATTCGCGGTGCCGGTCTGGACGTCTACGAGAAGGAACCGCTGGCCGAGTCACCGCTGTTCCAGATGAAAAACGCCGTGACCTTGCCGCACATCGGTTCGGCCACCCACGAAACCCGCGAAGCCATGGCCAATCGTGCCCTGGCCAACCTGCGCAGTGCCCTGCTCGGCGAGCGTCCGCAGGATCTGGTGAACCCGCAGGTCTGGCGCGGATAAATAAATCGGGCAAGTATTGCAAAGTACTTGCCCGCACAACTTACAGCCAATACATACTTTGAAAATCAACACACCAACAAAATAAACTATCGCGCTATAAAATTTCCGGACTTATCAAATATAACGATAAACACTCCAGAGAATAGCCACCTTGAGAATTTCCAATACCGATCAATTAATCCGTTACAGCAAAGTCTGCCTGATGGCCTACATCAGTTTTTTTGGACTATTGGTGATGTACGGAAACCTGACCGACTATTCGGCAAACTATGTGTACGTCGGACACATCCTGAGTATGGATACCACTCAAATCAACGAGAACATACGTTACAGGGCGATTGAATCGCCCATGATGCACCATCGGATCTATTGGTTCATCATCACGACGGAAGCGATCTACACCGCCTATTGCCTGCTCGGCACTTATTATCTCTATCGCAAAGTCAATGAATCTGCGGCTGTATTTCACGAGGCAAAAAGGTTCTCGATCATTGGCTTGCTGATCGCAATCTTCACCTATTACGTTTGCCTGCAAACCATCGGTGTTGAATGGTTCGACATGGACACTTCACAAGTATGGAATGCGAAAGACTGGGCACGACATATTGTCGACTTCATATTGCCTGTACTGATTTTCATAACATTGAAAAACGAGCGCTGAATAGACAGCGCTCAAAGCCAAATCGATCTCAGGCCAACTTTCCATGCGTGGAAACAACTGCAACTGCGGGTTTACGAAACACCAGCACATTCCCCAGCATCACCAATACCAGCCCCGCCAATGCGGGTGCCGTCCATTGATAGCCTTCGGCAAAGGCCGAAACGTTCAAAGCCACCACCGGGAACAGCACCGTGCAATAGGCGGCGCGCTCCGGCCCCATGCGACCGACCAGCGTCAGGTACGCCGTGAAACCGATCACCGAACCCGGTATCACCAGGTACAGCAGCGCGCCGATGTAGCGCGACGTCCATTCCATCTCGAACGGAATGCCTTTGACCAGACACCACACCGAGAGCATCGCCGCGCCGTAGGCCATGCCCCAGGCATTGGTCGTCAGCGGCTTGAGGCCGGCCTTCTGTTGCAGGCTCGAGAGCATGTTGCCCGCCGAGAAACACAGCGTGCCGCAGAGCGCCAGGCCAAGACCGAGCAAGGTTTGCGGACTGGCGTGATGCCCGGCCAGCTCCGGCCAGAACAACAGGCCCAGGCCCGACAGCCCCAGCGCCCCGCCCATCAGCACATTGCGCGCGATGCGTTGGCCGAAGAACACCCGCGCATTCAGCGCGTTCCACAACGTTGCGGTAGAAAACACCACCGCCACCAGACCGCTGGGGATCCATTGGCTGGCAGTCAGGAAACACATGAAGTTGACGCAGAACAGGCACAACCCCTGCGCGACACAGATCAGATGCCCGCGCCGATTCATCGGTTGCAGGCGACGGCTGAGCAGCAACAGCGCGAACAACACCAGCGCCGCGAGACCGAAGCGATAGACGATCGACACCGGAATCGCCACCACGCCCAGTTGCCATTTAAGGGCAATCCAGGTGGTGCCCCAGATCAGCACAGTTAACAAATACAACGACAGGTTCATGGCAGACACTCCTCGATTGGGTTTCAGTGTCCGCCTGCGCCTTCACCCCTCGCTTGCATAAACTTGCGCTTTTGTCGGCGCGCAGGCTGGCAGCGCAACATCTACGGAGTAGGATGCAAGGCGTTGAAGAGAACCGACCATGGCCGCCATCGATACCCTGCAAGTCTTTCAAGCCTTGAACAGCTCGCCCAACGCATGCCTTGTGCGCAGCGCCGAGCTGGGGGACGGTCTGTCCGCAGCCTTGTGGACCAACCACCACGACGCCCGCGACTATGACGCGCCGAGCCATCACACGCTCTCCTGCTACATCGCTGGCGGCACCGGCACGTTCCGCCGTGGCGCCCCCGGAAACAAAGGCAGTCCGGACAAGTTGTGCATCCTGCCAGCCGACCACGAGTCGGGGTGGGTGATCAATGGCGACATTCGCCTGGCCCACCTGTATTTCAGCGCCGAACAATTTGCCTTGGGTTGCGTCACGCTGCTGGATCGCGAGCCCCGGGAAATGCAGCTGCGCGAACAGACTTTTCTGGAAGATCCGCAACAGGCCCGACGGTTTCGCCAGTTACTCACTCTAAATTGGGACGAGCCTGGCGAGCGTCTGCTGACCAGCAGCCTGGCCCACGAACTGATCAGCCAAACCTTGTTGAGCCAGGTCGGCGTACGCCACGGCTTGCGTCTCAAGGGCGGGCTGGCGTCGCATCAACGTCGGCAACTGGTGGAGTTCATCGACAGCCAACTGGCCGAGCCGATCAGCCTCGGGCAACTGGCGGGGTTGTGTGCGTTGTCGGAATACCACTTCGCGCGGATGTTCCGGGTGAGCTTCGGACTGCCGCCACATCAGTATGTGCTGGCGCGGCGTTTGAGTCGGGCGCGGGAGTTGTTGCGGGGCACAGCGTTGCCGCTGGGGGAGATTGCCCTGGCGTGCGGATTTGCCAGTGCCAGCCACTTCACCAACCGCTTTCGCCAGGTGCTGGGTGGAACGCCCGGCGATTATCGCCAGGCGTTTTTGCGCTGATCAGAACTCCAGCGTGCTCGACAACGAAATCTGCCGCGAATCGCCCATCGACACGAAGAAACGGCTCGCCGCCGAGGTGTAGTAGGTACGATCGAACAGGTTCTTCACGTTGAGTTGAAACTTGACCTTCTGCCCTTCGACTTTGGTGTCGTAAGTGGCGAACGCATCGGCCACGGTGTAGCTCGGCAGATCGAAATCGTTGACCGCGTTACCCGCTCGTTCACCGACATAGCGCGCGCCGGCGCCGACCCGAAGTTGATCACCACCGATCACACTGCCGAAGTCGTAGACCGCCGACAGCGAGCCGGTATTTTTCGCCACGTTCTGCAGCCTGTTGCCTTTGTAGTCCGGATCTTCCGTAACCTCGGCGTCGGTATAGGCGTAGCTGCCGATCATGCTCCAGCGGTCGCTGAGCTGACCGGTCAGGTCTACTTCCAGGCCCCGGGAACGCACTTCGCCGGCGGCGCTGTAAATCGTCGTCGGCCCTTCGGAATTGGCCACCAGCACGTTGCGTTTCTTGATGTCGAACAGGGCGATGTTGCCGGTGATGCGACCCGGTATGTCGAGACGTGCGCCCAACTCCCAGGACTTGGCTTCTTCCGGCGCGATGCTGCCGTCGAGCACGGTGCTGCTGCCACTGAGCGGCGCGATGGTCGAGTTGGGTTTGAACGATTCGGTGTAGCTGCCGTAGAACGACAATGCGTCGGTGTAGCGATACACCAGACCTGCGCGCGGCACCCACTTCTGGCCGTTGCTGTCGGTGTTGGCCTTGAACGGCACGCCTTTGCCGGCGTACTGGTCGTATTCCTGGAAACGCCCGCCGGCCACCAGAATCCACTGGTCGTTGAGGTGGATCGAGTCCTGCAGGAACACCGAATCGCTGCGCAGTTCGTCGGTCTGCGCACTGTCCGCCGGGCTGACGGTGGTGCCTTCGACCTCACGACCGTACACCGGATTGACGTAACTGAAGGTGCTCAGGCTTTTCTGGCGGATCAGGTCGGCGCGGTAGATCTTGCGGTACTCGTCTTCGACGCCGAACACCAGGTCATGCTGCATGCCCAGCACGTTGACCTTGCCTTCGAGGCTGGCGGTGGTGAAGCGGTCGGTGCTGATCGCGCCGTGCGTGCCGTCCATGCTGCGGGTCAAGGTGCCTTTTTTGGTGTCGATCGCGGTTACGCGGACTTGGCTGGCGTCGTAGGTTTCGCGGTTCCAGCTGTAGCCGAAATGGGCTTTCCAGTCGTCGTTGAGTTCGTGGTCGGCCTCGAAGTGATAGAGGTCCGAGCGGCCTTCCATGTCGTTGAATTTCTCGTCGAGACGCTCGTTGCGCGAGATGTCCAGCGGATGGTTGGTGCGTGGATCGATCAGGGTTCCACGATCGAATGGGGTCAGGAATTCACGGTGCTCGTAAGCGAACAACAGCTTGGTGCGCTCGCCGTACCAGGCCAGCGACGGCGCGATCAGGGTTTCGCGGTGAGTGCCGAAATTGCGCCAGTAATCCTCGTCTTCGTGGTCCAGCACCATGCGATACGCGAGGCCGGAATCCCCCAGCGCACCGGTGCTGTCGAACGAGCCGCCGCTGCCATTCTTGCCGTCGCCGTAGGTCGAGCCACGCAGGGTCAGCGCGTTGTACTGGGTCAGTTCAGGCTTCTTGCTGACCATGTTGACCACGCCGCCCGGGTCCTGAATCCCGTAGAGCAGCGAGGCCGGGCCCTTGAGCACTTCGACGCGATCCACGGTCGCGTTCATGCCACGGCCCTGCACCAGCGGCATGCCGTCGCGCATGATCGAGCCGTTGCGGTTATCGCCAAAACCGCGGGTCATCACCGAATCCTGGGTGCTGCCCAAGGTGTTGCCCTGGGTGATGCCGCTGACGTTGGCCAGTGCATCATCGAGATTGCGCGGTGCCTGATCACGAATGACCTGGGCCGCAATCACGTTGACCGTCTGGGGGATTTCCTGAAGCGAAGCGGAAGAGCGCATCACCGAACTGGTTTCCGGTGGCTGGTAACTCATCGGTTGATCGATGACCGAGGTGATGTTCGTCGCGCCGAGGTTCAACGCGCCTGCGGTCGGTTGCGGTTCGAGCGCCAGGGTATGGCTGTCGGTGCGGCGGAAGGTCAGGCCGGAGCCGGTGAGCAGACGTTGCAGCGCCTGTTCGGCACTCATCTGGCCGTTGATCGCTGGAGCGGTGAGGCCATACGGGGCTTCATCGGTGTAAACCACGCTCTGCCCGGTGACGCGGCTGAAGTCGCTCAGGGCCTGAGGCAACGGCTTGGCGGCCAGGGAAAAACTGAATTGCTTTTGTGGCTGACTGCTGACGGATTCAGCGGCCAGCGCCACGCTCACCGGCAACAGGGCCAATGCCGAAAAACTCAAGGCCGAAACGCCCAACCACTGTTTGACCGAACCCGATTTTGCCCTGGACTTCATTGCTCATGACCTGTGTAGAACCGCAACGGATGCGAATGACTCGCAGTTTCAGTCACTACACGGATGGCGTCCGGGTTTACCTCACCACAAAGTTGAAAATATTTTCAGCGCAGGATGATCAGCTTGCCCAACACCTGATGCTGCTCGAATCCCAACACCCCTTGCAGCGAGTTCAGCACCGCTTGCGGATCCTTGCTCGGAAAGCTGCCGCTGACCTTGCGCGCACCCAGTTCGTCGTTGAGCAACACGATCCGTCCGGAGTAATAACGCCGCAGATCCTGCACCACATCGGCCAGTGTCGACTTGTAGTAAGTCAGCCAACCCTGGCGCCAGGCCAGTTGAGCTTCGCTGTCCACCGCGTGGAGTTTTTCTGCAGTGCCGGCGCCGTACGCCACTTGCTGGCCGGCGGTGAGAATCTGCTGCTCGGCATCACGCGCCGCCGTCACGCCGACGCGCCCTGAAAGCACAGTGACTTGTGCGCCATGAGGTTGCAGGCGCACTTCGAACTGCGTGCCCAACACTCGCGCCTGGCCTTTCTCGGCCTCGACCACAAAGGGATCACCCGTGTGAGTCACGCTGAAGAATCCGGCCCCTCGGCGCAATTGCACATGCCGCTCGCCGTGACTGAAATCCACGGCGATGGCGCTGTCGGCGTCCAGCGTCACCTGTGATTGATCGGCCAGGGTCACGGTGCGGATCTCGCCCGGTGCCGACACGTAATCAGCGCCCAGATCATCGATCCAGCGCTGCGGCTGCCAACCGCTGCCGAGGCTGATCATCAGCAGCAGACAGGCCGCCATCGCCAGCGCGCCGGCCCAACGCCGGACCTGCGGACGACGCGGCCGGTCCATCGCATTGAGCAACCCCTGCAACGCCAGCGCGTCTTCATCGGCCAGAGTGCGCGCCGGCCCTTCGCTCAATTCCCACACCACTTGCGCCTGGGCATAGGCCTCGGCGTGGGCCGGATCGGCATGCAGCCATTGACTGAAGGTCAGTTGATCACCGGTGCTCGGGCGGTCATGCAGCAGGCTCAGCCAGGCGAAAGCGGCCTGTTCCTGAGCGGGCGTCGGGATGACGCGGTCGGTGTTGTTCACGGTGCTTTCCCTGGCAGGCGTGGCGCGGGTTCGCGCAGGCTGGCCTTGCAGGCCTCGAGGGCGCGCATCATATGTTTTTCCACGGCGCTTTGGGACAGGCCCATGGCTTTGGCGATCTCGGCGTACTTGCGCCCGTGGATGCGATTGAGCAAAAAGATCTGCCGCGTGCGCTCGGGCAACGCGCGCAACGCCGCTTCGACATGGCGCAAATCGTTGCCCGCTTCGAGCGCCGCTTGCGGTTCGCTGGCGCTGCTGTCCGGCTCGTCCGGTTGCCAGCCTTCGTTGACCCGCACCCGCGCGCCTTCGCTGCGCAAATGATCGATGGCGATATTGCCGGCGCAGCGCAACAGATAAGTGCTGAGTTCTTCGACCTGCACCAGCGGTCGACGCCAGAAACGCAGGAACAGATCCTGCACCAGATCCGCTGCCGTCGCCCGGCAACCGACGCGCCGGCTCACCAGCGCTTCCATCTGCGAACGCTGGGACAGGAACACCTGAAGAAAATGCGCACGGGCGCCGTGGGGTTCGTCGTCGCGGTGCTCGGGAGGATGGCCGATCAGCATGTCAGTTCAAGGCCCATGCAGCGACCGGGCTGGCGAGCAGGCTCAGTCCGGCCATGGTCAAGGCCAGGCGTGGGCGATAGGGCAACAACAGCACCAACGTCAGCGCACTGAGCATCAACACCGCGCACCAGTCGACCAGACCAAAACTCCAGCCCTTCATGGCAACCGCCGCCCACAGCGACAGCCCCAGCAACAGCCAGCCTGCGAGTTTCAAACCTTGCCGACGGCGAGTCGAAGGTTTGTGGCCCAGCAGTTCTTCATGATGCCGAGGCATCGCCAGGCACAGCGCCGTGAATGCGCAATAACAGAGCAACAGCGCCAGCAGCATTCAGTTCGCCCCCTGCTCAACGGTGAGCGACCGGGCGTTTTGGCGGGCTGGCTTTTGCACGCTGACGGTGTGTCCGGCGCGCTGCATTTTCCGGGCGGCCCAGGCGAGAAAGAGGCCGCCGCCCAGACACGTCAGGTCGAAACCGGCCAAAACCCAGTCGCCTTCAGGCACTGTCACGCCGAGGTGATACGGGGAGGTCAAACCGTTAAGAAGCGGAACCGCGATAAACAGTGCAGCCCCCAGCGACAGCTGTTCGACCCAGGCCTTGCGCCCCGGCCGCAACATCGCGTGCACCACGCTCAAGCCCCAGGCGATGAAAAACGCGTTCACTTCCCAATCGGCACGCCCGGCCAGACTCACCGGCAGCACACGATTGGCCCAGAAGAACACGGCGACCGCCGCCACCAGCCCGGCCATGCTGGCAATGTTCAGCACTTGCACCAGCCGCAACTCGAAGGGCATCACACCGCTTTTGATGTGTTTGAGCTGACGCTTGCCGAGCCAGATCACCAGCCCGGTGCCGATCATCGCCGTGCCCGCCAGACCACAGATGAAATACAGCCAACGCAACACCGGCCCGGCAAAGTGGCCCATGTGCAAACCGTAGAAACTGCCGGCAACCGCCATCGCCATTGGCTGATCGGGCGTTGTGCCGATGACTTGTCCGCTGACACCGCTGAAGGTCAAGGCGCTGCCGGAATCACTCACCACACGGTCGGAGCCCGCACGGGACATCACCACCGAGGCATTGGCATCGCCCGGATTGTTCACGCTGATACGCCCGACACGTCCACCCGACCATTGCTCACTGGCCGCCAGCAACAGGGGCGCCAGCGGTGCCAGTGTCGCCGGTTGATTGGCCCGTTCAGGAATGCTGGATTCGGGAAATACCTCGTCGTAAAACGCTCGGACGTTGTTGCCGTACGAAGCCAGAATGCTCGCCGGCATCACCATCGACATGAAGATCACCAGACTGCTGTAGGTGATCATCAGATGAAACGGCAACACCAGCACACCCACCGCGTTGTGCCCGTCGAGCCACGAACGCTGGCCCTTGCGCGGGCGGAAGGTGAAGAAGTCCTTGAAGATTTTCTTGTGGGTGATGATCCCGGTGATCAGCGCGACAAACATCACCATCGCGGCGATGGTCGAGAGCCAGCGGCCCCACGGATAAGGCATTTGCAGCTGGAAGTGGAATCGGTAGAAAAACTCGCCGCCCATGCTTTCCCGGGGCCGCACTTCGGCACCGGTTTGCGCGTCGAGGGTCTTGCGGGTGAATGCGCCGCGCTCGCCGGGTTTGGCTGATGTCTGCTGCCAGCCCACGCTCAGCCCGGGATCGCGGGCGTCGGGCAGGCCAATGATCCAGCGCGAAGCGTCGGGGGCGTTTTGTTGCAGATACTGCTGGGCCAGCGTCAGGCTTTTTTCGGCATTCAATGGATGGGCCGTGATCTCCGGCTGCATCCAGTGACTGATTTCGTCTTTGAAATAAGCAAGTGTCCCTGTCAGAAAAATCGCAAACAACAGCCAACCGAAAATCAGCCCGGTCCAGGTGTGCAGCCAGGCCATCGCCTGCCGGAAGCCCTCTTTCATGCCAGACCCAAACCGCGCGCTGCCCCGGAAACGGTCGCCAGGATCACGCTTGGCACCAGCAGACCAACCCACGCCGACCACGCCGTGCGACAAGCGAAACACCAGAGCACCGCCACCAGATAGACCAGGAACGAAACGGTCATGCCGGTCACCACCGCCTCGGCGCGGTTCAGCGGCAGCCACAACGTCAGCGTCACGCTGGCCAATGCCGCGACCAGATAGCCGCCGAACACCGCCGCGAGCACCCGCGAAGTGACGGCCAGACGATAGGACAGGGGAAGTGTGGCGAGTTTGGCTTTCATGTTTCGACCCTGAAACGGTTAACGCCCGGCCAACACGCCGGACGACAGGCGAGCAATATTAATGATAAATATTCTCATACGCAAAAGAGTCTGATTGCCGGACTTCACTGGCAGCCCTACAATGCGAACCATTCTTGTTCTCTAACGCATCCCGCATGCGCCCGGAGTGATGCCGTTGTCGTCCGCCCATCCTGTCGAATCGCTCTATCAGGCCCATCACAGCTGGCTCACCGGCTGGCTGCGGCGCAAACTCGGCTGCCCGGACAGCGCCGCCGATCTCGCTCAGGACACCTTCATCCGGGTGCTGACCGCCCGCGAGCCGCCAGTGATTATCGAACCGCGCGCATTCCTCACCACCCTGGCCAAGCGCGTGCTGTTCAACCATTACCGCCGCCAGGACCTGGAGCGCGCCTACCTCGACACCCTCGCGCAGATGCCGGAGATGGTCGCGCCTTCGGAAGAAGAGAAAGCCATCATCCTGCAAACCCTGATGGAGCTGGATCAGTTGCTTGATGGCCTGCCGCGCGTCGTCAAACGGGCATTTCTGCTGGCGCAGGTCGATGGCCTGACCTATCCGCAGATCGCCGCCGAACTGGGCATTTCCGTGGCCACGGTCAAACGTCATCTGAACAAGGCAGCGATGCGCTGCTACTTCGCCCTGTGAACCCGTCGATGGATTTTTCCGCGCAGGTCGCCGAACAGGCGGTGCACTGGTTGCTGGAAATGCAGCAGGGCCAATTGAGCCCGCGTCAGCAACAAGCCTGGCAACAATGGATCGATGCCCACAGCGAACACCGCCGCGCGTGGGAGCACATTCAGCGGGTCAATTCGCGGTTGCGCGGATTGTCATCGCCACTGGCTCACGCCGCGCTGAATGCGCCGAAGTCCGGCAGCCGTCGTCAGGCGCTGAAGCTGTTGATGATTCTTGGCGCCGGCTCAGCAGTCACCTGGAGCATGCGCGAGCACAATCCGTTGCCATCGCTGCTGGCCGATTACCGCAGCCCGATTGGTCAGCGGCGCAAGATCTCGCTCGGCGCCGACGGCCAGTTGCAGCTCAACACCGCGAGCGCGGCGGATGTACGGGGCGATGGTTTGATCCGTCTGCTCGAAGGCGAAATGCTGCTGACCGCCACGCAATCCTTCGAAGTGCAAACCGCCCAAGGCCTGCTGAAAACCCAGGGCGCGCGAATAAACGTACGGCAGTTTGCCGACCGCACGCAGGTTGCACTGTTTGAAGGTCGGGTTGAACTGAACGCGCCAAGTCGCGCGCCGATGCTGCTGCCGGTCGCCCGACAACTGAGTTTCAGCACCACCGGCGTCAGCGTGGCAAAACCGCTGGACGCCAACAGCGGCGCCTGGGCCGACGGCATGCTGGTGGCCGCGCACATGCGCCTGGGCGACTTCCTCGACGAACTCGGCCGCTACCGTCGCGGGCAGCTCAATTGCGATGCGAAAGTCGCTGACTTGCTGATCTCCGGGACTTACCCACTGGACGACAGCGAGCGGATTCTCGACCTGCTGGAAATAAGCCTGCCCGTGAAAGTGAAGCGTTTTACTCGCTATTGGGTGACGGTCGAAGCCAAGGTTTGATCAGCCGTAAAAATAAATGAGCCGTTTTTCAGATCTGGCGTGACAGAGAAGGAAAGCCCCCTTGATTCAACCTTCTCAGGACCGTCCTCCATGCACCCCACCCGTCTCACGCCGCTGGCCCGAACCCTGCGCAACCTCGTCCTCGGCGCCAGCCTGAGCCTCAGCGCCCTGCCCCTTGCGCAAGCCGCCGATACCAAGGCTTATCACATCGCCCCGTCGACGCTGGAAAACGCCCTCAACCAGTTCGGCCGTGAAGCCGGCGTGCTGATCTCGTTCGGCTCGCAAGTCACCAGCGGTGTGCAAAGCCGTGGTCTGGAAGGCAACTACACAGCGGAACAAGGTCTGAACGCGCTGCTCGAAGGCACCGGCCTGCAAGCCCGCGCCGAGGGTGGCAATGCCTTCAGCCTGCAGCCGTCGAACGACAACGCCCTGGAGCTGGACACCTCGAAAGTGGTCGGCGACTGGCTGGGCGAGGCGGCGCAGGTCAACGTGTTCGAACATCCCGGTGCCCGTGACGTGATCCGCCGCGAAGAGTTCGAACGCCAGGGCGCGACCCAGGCCCGCGATGTGCTCAACCGCATTCCCGGCGTCAACGCCCCGGAAAACAACGGCACCGGCAGCCACGACATGGCGCTGAACTTCGGCATTCGCGGTCTCAACCCGCGCCTGGCCGCACGTTCGACCGTGTTGATGGACGGCATTCCGGTGCCCTTCGCCCCTTATGGCCAGCCGCAGTTGTCGTTCGCGCCGATCAGCATGGGCAACATGGACGCCGTGGACGTGGTGCGGGGCGGCGGCGCCGTGCGTTACGGCCCGCAGAACGTCGGCGGCGTGGTCAACTTCGTGACCCGGGCGATTCCGGACGAGCCGACCGTCAAGGGCGGTTTCCAGACTGAAACCAGTCCATCGTCCAGCCATGACGGCTTCAAGACCAGCGCCAACCTGCTGGCCGGCGGCACCAATGCCAACGGTCTGGGCGGCGCGTTGCTGTACTCCGGCACTCGCGGAGGCGACTGGCGTGAGCACAGCGATACAGAAATCGACGACCTGATCCTCAAGGGCAAATACCAACTCGACGAGGCCAACAGTTTCAACGCCATGGCCCAGTATTACGAAGGCAAGGCCGACATGCCCGGCGGCCTGAATGTCGCCGATTACGATGCCGATCCGTATCAGTCGACCCGGCCAAAAGACCAGTTCTGGGGCCGTCGCACGATGTTCAATGTCGGCTATCGCTATCAGGAAGACCGCCGCGAATTCACCGCCAATACCTTCTTCACCAAGACCCTGCGCAGCGGTTACCTGGATCAGGGCACGTTCCTGTCGCTGTCGCCGCGCGAGTATTGGGTGCGCGGTCTGGAAACCCGCTTCGCCCAAGGCTTCGACCTCGGCGCCACCAGCCATGAAGTCGGCGTCGGCTATCGCTACATCAACGAAGCCGGCCACGAACTGCGCTATCGCACGCCGATCAGCAGCAACGAATACCCGACCACCAACAGCCGCAATGACCGCGACACTCGCGGCGGCACCGAAGCCAATGCGTTCTTCGTCGATGACCGGATCGACATCGGCAAGTGGACGATCACCCCGGGCGTGCGCTACGAGATGATCGAGTCGCAACAGACCAACAATCTGACCAACGTCAAATACAAGGGCGACTACAACACCGCACTGCCGGCGTTGAACGTGCTGTATCACCTGACCGACAGCTGGAACCTGTACGCCAACACCGAGGGTTCATTCGGCAGCGTGCAATACAGCCAGATGCCCAACCGCGTGAGCAGCGGCGAAGTGAAACCGGAGAAGGCCCGCACCTGGGAAGTCGGCACCCGTTACGACAACGGCGCGCTGCGAGCGGAGATCGGCGCGTTCCTGATCAACTTCGACAACCAGTACGAAAGCAACCAGACCAATGATTCGGTGATCGCCCGTGGCGAAACCCGCCATCAGGGCATCGAGACCAGCGTCAATTACGCGCTGGATGACTTGAGCCCGGCACTGGCTGGTTTCGACGTGTACGCCACTTACGCCTATGTCGACGCGACCATCCGCGAAGACGGGCCGAACAAGGGCAATCGTGTGCCGTTCTCGTCGAAACACAAAGGCACGATCGGCGTCGGTTACACCGAAGGCCCGTGGAAGCTCAACCTGGACAGCAGCTTCCAGAGCGACCAGTTCGCCGACAACGCCAACACCTCGAAAGAAAGCGCCGACGGCAGCACCGGCAAGATCCCCGGTTACATGCTATTCAGCAGCCGCGCCGGTTATGACTTCGGCCCGCAACTGTCGGACCTGAACGTCGCGGTGGGGGTGAAGAACATCTTCAACACCCAGTACTTCACCCGCTCGTTCGATGACAACAACAAAGGAAAGTATGTCGGTGAGCCACGCACGGTATACGTGCAGACTTCCGTTGCGTTCTGACCCCTGCTGAAAACAGAAAGGGCCTGCAATTGCAGGCCCTTTCTCATTGGGTGGCTTGGAAAATCAGCGCATCAACTGTTGATCGCTGCCTGTTCGTTCTCGTCAAACTCTTCCGCCAACAGCTTGTCATTGGCTTTGCTTGTGAATGGCACCACAGCGGCTCGCGGTTTGCCGCGCAGTTTGCCAAACAGGTGCTCCAGCGCGTGCTCCAGTTTTTCGGCTGCACCATCGATCGCCTGTTCCAGCGAATCGGCTTTGTGGGTGACGGAAATCGGTTGATGGCCTTTTGGCCGCGCTTCCAGTTGGCAGCGCAAATCATGAGGACCTGGTTTGTCACCGTTCTCGTCGCTCAGATGGACTTCGACACGGGTCAGGTCTTCCTCATAACGGTCGAGCGTGCTCTCAATTGTGGTTCGTACCCACTCCTCCAGTCGTTTGCTGCTTTGAATATGGTTGTCGCTGTTGACTTGGATTTGCATAGTTCATCCCTTATTTCAGCTAGCTCGCAAGAGGCCTGGAACAGGATTTCGTGACCTCTTGATTACAACAATCGGCCCGCCGGACGAACATTTCAACCCCTTAAAAAAGATAAATATTCATTCGCAAAAAAAGCCGGACAACCGAGTAAAGCGCTGGTAAGGTCGGGAGTTGGGTCGCCCCGCCACCCCGAAAAATCTGCTCACAATTGGCCATCACCCAACGGGTGCAGGCTGCGAAAAATCCCCGCTTCTTCCACCAGCCAGTCATGCACCGCCCGTACGCCCGGATGGCTCAGGGCCCCCGGCGCATAAAGCAATACATAGCGCTTGTGATTGGGCACCGAAATCCCGAACGGCACGATCAATGTCCCCCGCTCCAGCTCGTCGTTGAGCAGCGTGCGCCGGGCAATCGCCACGCCCATGCCGGCAATCGCCGCTTCGATGGTCAGGTGGTTGCGATTGAACGTGTGCCCGCGCCGCACATCCGCGCCCTCGAAACCGATGGCATTGAGATAAAACTCCCACTCCGCGTATTCATAGCTGCCGCGCCAGGCGGTGATGTCGTGCAGCAGCGGGAAATGCACCAGATCCGCCGGCCCGTGCAGCGGCGGCCGTCCGCGCAGCAGGCCCGGCGCGCACACCGGGAAAATCTGCTCGTCGAGCAAGGCTGTGGATAACAGTCCCGGATAACTGCCGTCGTTCAGGTCGATGGCCAGGTCAAAATCCCCTTCATGCAACGGCACGCTGCTGTCCTCGGCCACCAGCCGCAACTGGATGTCCGGGTATCGCTGTTGCAGGCGCGGCAGGCGCGGGGTCAGCCACTTGCTGAGGAACGACGGAATCGAACGGACCCGCAGAATCCCGCTGATCATCCCCGCATCCAGGCGACGCAATTCCGCGTCGATGCTGCCGTAAGCCTCGTTGACCGTGATCGCCAGTCGCTGCCCTTCCGCGCTCAACTCCACGCCCCGCGCACGGCGATGAAACAGGCGAAATCCCAGCCGCTCTTCCAGCTGTCGGATTTGCTGACTCACCGCCCCCGGCGTGATGTGCAGTTCTTCGGCACAACGGGTAAATGACAGGTGCCGCGCGGCACAGGAAAACACCTGCAGCCAGACGTAAGTCTGGGCATGCAATTGACGACTCATGGTTTAGTCCTGCTAAAGGCTTACTTAGGAAGTTTCGTTAGTCACGTCGAAGCGAGGTAGGCAGTATCGCCGACATTGCGCTTGTCCTACAAAAAATGGCAGCGATTCCTACTCCATTGCTTGTAAGGGTTTAGCATGGCTATCAGTGTTTTCGATCTATTCAAAGTCGGCATCGGCCCGTCCAGCTCCCACACCGTCGGCCCGATGCGCGCCGCCGCGACCTTCGCCCAGGCCCTGATCGACCAGCATTTGCTGAACGATGTGCAGCGGGTGGAAATCCGTTTGTACGGCTCGCTTTCGGCCACCGGCGTCGGCCATGCCACTGACCGCGCGACGGTCATGGGGTTGATGGGCGAATGGCCGGACAGCATCGATCCGTCGACCATCGAGCCACGCATCCAGCAACTGCGCGAAACCGGCCAACTGTCTCTGGCCGGTAAACGTTCAATTGCCTTCAACTGGCAGCACGATCTCCTGCTGCTGGACGAGAGCCTGCCCTACCACCCCAACGCCATGTCGCTGACAGCCTTCGGTGCATCCGGCCAACTGTTCGAGCAAACGTACTACTCGGTCGGCGGCGGTTTCATCATCGAAGCGGCCGAAGCCGAATCGGGTGTGGCGCCGGCCGGCGACGTCGAGTTGCCTTACGAATTCTCCAGCGCCGTCGAACTGCTGGCGCTGTGCAAGCAGCACAACCTGCGGGTGTCCGAACTGATGATGGCCAACGAACGGGCCTGGCGCAGCGACGCCGAGATCCGTCAGGGCCTGCTGCACATCTGGTCGGTGATGCGCGAATGCGTCGAGCAAGGCCTGCGTCACGAAGGCATCCTGCCTGGCGGTCTGAATGTTCCCCGCCGCGCTGCGAAATTGCACCGCAGCCTGCTGGAAATCGGCAAGCCGAACGTCATCAGTTCGACCCTGTCGGCGATGGAGTGGGTCAACCTGTTCGCCCTCGCCGTCAACGAAGAGAACGCCGCCGGCGGGCGCATGGTGACCGCGCCGACCAACGGTGCCGCCGGGATCATCCCGGCCGTCCTGCACTACTACATGAAATTCAATCCGGATGCGTCGGACGACGACGTGGTTGCGTTCTTTCTGGGCGCGGCAGCGGTCGGCATCCTGTGCAAGAAAAACGCTTCGATTTCCGGTGCCGAAGTCGGCTGCCAGGGTGAAGTCGGCTCCGCCTGTGCGATGGCCGCTGCAGGTCTGGCCGATGTGCTCGGCGCCACCCCGGAGCAACTGGAAAACGCCGCCGAAATCGGCCTGGAACACAACCTCGGTCTGACCTGCGACCCGGTTGGCGGGCTCGTACAGGTGCCGTGCATCGAGCGCAACGCCATCGCTGCGGTGAAGGCGATCAACGCCACGCAAATGGCCCTGCGCGGCGACGGCAAACACTTCATTTCTCTCGACCGGGTGATCCGCACCATGCGCGATACCGGCGCCGACATGCATGACAAATACAAAGAGACTTCACGGGGCGGCCTGGCCGTGAGCTGGGTGGAGTGCTGAGGAGCACTCCCTGACCGCCCGTAACACGTGAGCCCGAGCAAGAATAATAACGAGGCAAAAACGATGACCGATGTACGCACACCTGCTGCCGAAAATCCCGCTGTAGACCGCACACGCAATACCGAAACCGCCCACAAGGGCTGGAGCAAATTCGACACCACCTGGATGCTCGGCCTGTATGGCACGGCCATCGGTGCCGGCACCTTGTTCCTGCCGATCAACGCCGGTGTCGGCGGCTTCTGGCCGTTGCTGATCCTGGCGTTGCTGGCGTTCCCGATGACCTTCTTCGCGCACCGGGGCCTGACCCGCTTCGTGCTGTCGGGCCGTTCCGGTGACATCACCGAAGTGGTGGAAGAACACTTCGGCATCGGCGCCGGCAAACTGATCACGCTGCTGTATTTCTTCGCGATCTTCCCGATCCTGCTGGTGTACAGCGTGGCGCTGACCAACACCCTCAGCAGCTTCCTCGAACATCAATTGCACATCGCCCCACCGCCACGCGCGGTGCTGTCGCTGGCGCTGATCCTCGGCTTGATGGCCATCGTCCGCTGCGGTCAGAGCGTGATCGTCAAAGCCATGAGCGTGCTGGTCTATCCGTTCGTCGCCGCGCTGCTGTTGCTCGGCATCAGCCTGATTCCGAACTGGAATGGCGCGTTCTTCGCCAGTGCTCAAGAACCGATGGAACTGTCGGTGTTCCTCAAGACCCTGTGGCTGGCGATCCCGGTGATGGTGTTCTCGTTCAACCATTCGCCGATCATTTCCGCGTTCGCCGTCGAGCAGAAACAGCGTTACGGCGAGCAGGCCGAGCGCAAGAGCAGCGGTATCCTCGCCATGGCTCACGGCATGATGGTGGTGACGGTGATGTTCTTCTGCTTCAGTTGCGTGCTGGCGCTGTCGCCGGCGGATCTGGCAGCGGCCAAGGCGCAGAACATTTCGATCCTGTCGTACCTGGCCAACCACTTCCAGACCCCGGTCATCGCTTACGCCGCGCCGCTGATTGCGCTGGTGGCGATCACCAAATCCTTCCTCGGCCACTACATCGGCGCCAGCGAAGGCTTCCAGGGCATGATCGTCAAAAGCCTGCGCAGCCGTGGCCGGGTGATGTCGGCGAGCTGGCTGAACCGTGCGACCGCGCTGTTCATGATCCTCAGCTGCTGGGCCGTGGCGACCTTCAACCCGAGCATCCTCGGCATGATCGAAACCCTCGGTGGGCCGGTGATTGCCTGCCTGCTGTTCCTGATGCCGATGTACGCCATCCGCCGCGTGCCGGCCTTGCGCCAGTATTCGGGCCAGGCGTCCAACGTGTTCGTGGTGTTGATCGGCCTGATTGCACTGTCTGCGATCATCTACTCGGTTCTGCCCTGAAACGGGCCGCAAACGAAGAAGGCGAGCCAGGGGCTCGCCTTCTTTTTGGCCGGTTTCATTGTTCGACAATATTCCCGGCATGTCCCTTGCTACATCGCTGAAGGAGACAGGACCACGGAAAGGCCGATGGTCAGGTTTGGCGAACCAACCCGATCAAGGCCGGTCAACAACTGCACGTTCAATCAGGCGGTGACGCATCATGGACAATCCTTTTCAGATCATTACCGATGCCTTCGCGCCGGACTATCAGATCAACCTGAGCATTCAGGGGCTCGACGGCAGCATCATGCTGACCCTCTCCAAAAGCGGGCGGATCGTCGCCAAACGGATGATCAGCGCCGAACAGCGCAATGACCCCAAGCGCCTCAAACGCCTGGTGCAAAGCATTCAGTTCGGCATCGCCATCGAACAGGGCCATAGCGCCATGGCGATCCTCGATGCCATGACCCGCGGCGACGGAATCGCTCCACCACCGCGTCAGGCCAAACATCAGCCCCGGCCAACTGCCGGCCTTTAAAGTTCGCCCTTCTCCACTTCCGGATGTTCACTGGAACCCGTGCCGATCTTGCGGTGCGGGTTCTCGATTTTCACCGAAGGGAATTGCGACGAGGCGTAACGCACCACCAGGATCGAGAACGCCAGCAGCAGAATCCCGCCACACAGGTAGATGATGCCCATGTCCGGCGGATTGTGGTGCGAGACGTTGGAGATCAGCAGGCGCGTCAGTGCCGTGATCGCCACGTAGATCAGGAAGCGCACCGGCATGTGGTTGGTCTTGAAGTAAATCCCGACCATCGCCCCCAGTTCCAGATAGATGAACAGCAACAGAATGTCATCGATCTTGATGTGCCCTTCCTCGAGCATGCCGAGAAATTCCATCACCGCCGCCCATGCGGTTACCGCACCAATGGCGAACAGCGCCAGGTAGTGGAAAGTCTCGACGAACAGGTTGCCCAGGGACTCGGCCAGTTGATGCACGTTTTGCCGCAGTTTCTCGGCCCAGTTGATTTTCACGATGAAGGTTCCTTAGCCCGGTTCGAGCGGATGTTGCTTGCTGGACGTGACGGTTATTGCGCACGTACGCAGATGCATGCAGAAAAGAGGCCACGCCATCATGGCGAGCCGCCGCGAAACCTGCGCCGTGGCGTTTGGTCGCACCTGTGCGCAGGCGTCGGGCTGACAAAATCCGAATCCGGTCTACATTAAGAAGCCACTACCCAAAGCGCAGGGATTCGCTTATCCTTTTCGCTGTATATAGATACAGTAGTCGCAAAGACAACTTAATGTGAAGGCATGTGAGGTGGTGAATGGCCGTCGAAGTGGTATACCGCAGCAGCCGAGATCTGGAGCGCTTGTTCATGGATAAAGCCGAAGCTGACCGTCATGACAAAATGCTCGAACTGGCCGAACTGTTGGCCGAAGTGCTGGAAAAAGCCGTTCCTTCGTTGAGCGAGCAGCAAGTGGAAGAAGTCGGGATCTTCATGGCGAAGAACCGCGATGTGTTCGCCCGGGCGTTCAAGAGCCAGCCTGATGCCCTGTCGGAGCTGATCAACGCACCGGCGGCACCGGTTGTGGCGACCGAAACGGCCGAAGTGGCCGAACCGGCAGAAGCGCCAGCCAAACCCGCCAAGGCAGCAAAGGCAGCGAAGTAATCGGCATCTGAATTGCAGCCTCTGAATTGAATAGCCCCTGAGTTGAAAGACTCAGGGGCTTTTTCATGTCCGGACAAACCTCAGCGGTACAACACCTTTTCCGCCAGCTCGTCCGCCACCCGCGCAGGTGAACGCTTTTCCGCCTGGGCGTGGGCGAAGACTTCGGTCAGGCGCGAACTGATCTTCGACAGGTGCGCGGTGATGGTCGTCAGTTCTTCGCCGCGATGCTTGAGGGAAACGTAGATCAGCCCGCCGGCATTGATCACGTAATCCGGCGCATACAGGATGCCGCGTCGTTCCAGTTGATCGGCGACATCCAGGTGCGTCAGCTGATTGTTGGCCGAGCCCGCCACCGCAGAGCAGCGCAACTGGGTGACCGTGTGGCTGTTGAGCACCCCGCCGAGGCCGCACGGCGCGAGGATGTCGCACGGCGTGCTGAGCAAGGCGTCGTTGGCAATCGGATGGGCGTTGAGCTGCTCCATCGCCAGTTGCACCTTGCCGTGATCGATGTCGCTGACCAACAACTCGGCACCGGCTGCGTGCAACTGTTCAGCGAGGGCATAACCAACGTTGCCCAGCCCCTGAATCGCCACGCGCAAGCCTTCGAGGTTGTCGCTGCCCAGCCGCGCCATGGCCGTGGCACGAATTCCGGTGAACACGCCCATCGCCGCATGCGGCGCCGGGTCGCCGGCGGAGGTGGTGCTGGTGACATGCTGGGTCTGCTGGGCAATGCAGTCCATGTCCGCCACCGAAGTGCCGCTGTCGATGGCGGTGATGTAGCGCCCGTCGAGCTGATCGATGCAACGACCGAACGCCTCGAACAGTGCGGCGCGGTTTTCCACATGGGCCGGCCGCACGATCACGGCCACCCCGCCACCCTGGGCGAGTCCGGCCAATGCAGCCTTGTAGCTCATGCCCTGGGCCAGGCGTATGGCGTCCTCGACTGCGGATTCGTCGTTCGGGTAGGCAAGATAACGACACCCGCCCAGGGCAGGCCCGAGGCGACTGTTATGAATGGCAATGACCGCCTTCAATCCGGACACCGGATCAACGCTAAGGTGCAGCGATTCCAGGCGAGTGCTTTGCATGAGAGCGAACATCGGCAGGCTCCCGAATCACTTCTGGTAGACGCCAGTATAGGCTTGCGCCTGAAAATTGCTGAAGCGCGCCGGAATAAGCGCCGCCACTGATCACCGGGTTGTGGCATAACCCGATGGCAGAGCGGCCCGGCACTGGACGAATGGCAAAGACGGGGCTAAAACGAGGCATGCCCCGGAGATTGAGATGAGTCCGCGCCAACGTTTTTTCGAATGTCTGCACCGTTCACCGCCCGCGCTGTTCGAAGCCGCGTTGTGGATGGCCGCCGAACACGACAAACAAGCCGATCCCGAAGCACTGCTGCAGGACTTCAAGGAGCTGCAACAGCGGGTCAGCTATGGCTTGCCGTTGCTGCCGGTCAGCGAACTGGCGCAACCGCTGCTGCGGCGCATGACCGATCTGGGCTTCGCGCAAGATGATTTCATACCGCTGCGCCCACAGGCCGCAATGGTGCACAAAGTCATGCAGACCAAACGCGGCCAGCCGCTGGCGCTGGCATTGATCGCTCTGGAACTGGCCCGTGGCCTGGAGATTCCGCTGGTCGGGGTGAACTTCCCCGGGCATTTCCTGCTCAAGGTTCCCGGGGCCGATCACCTGCTCGATCCCTGCGGCGGACGGCGTCTGTATCCGAACGATTGCCGCGAACTGCTGCACCGCCAGTACGGCCACCAGATGAAACTCAGCGCCGATCACCTGCTGACTGCCGAACCGGTGCAGATGCTTCAGCGCCTGTCACGCAACCTGCGCCAGTTGCACCTGACCCACGACGACTTCATCGCCGCGTTGATCGATGCCGAGCGCGTGCTCGAACTGGGCAATGCCAGCGCCGCCGACTATCTGGCCCGGGCCAGTCTGTACCAGCGCCTCGATTGCCCAAACGCCGAGCGTTTCGATCTGGAGCACGCGCTATTGCTCAGTGACGACCCGATTCAGCGACTTCGCCTGACGGAACGACTGGGGCATCTGCCGCCGAACTCAGTCGTCCACTGAGCAGGGCAGTGGCTGGCGAACTCACCTGAATGATCAGCAACGCCGCAATCACCGCCGGAATCGCGCAGAAGAAGAAAATCTGCTCCACCGGAATGTGCATCGCCAACAATAGACTGCCGAACAGTGGGCCGAGAATCGACCCGAACCGCCCGACTCCCAACGCCCAACCGGTGCCGGTGGCGCGTACGTGGGCCGGATAGAAATTGCTGGCGAACGCATTGAGCGTCAGTTGCCCGCCGATGATGCAGAACCCTGCCGCGAACACACAGGCCACCAGATAGCGCGGGTTGTCGTGATTCAGGCCCAGCAGGATCGTGCACACCGCCGCGCCAGCCAGCACACCGGACAGCAGCCTCACCTTGCTTTTCAACCGGTCGGCGAACCACGCCATGCAGATCGCCCCCAGCGTGCCGGCGAACAGGAACATCGACGTCACCAGATTCGCTTCGTTGAGCTTCAGGCCACTTTCCAGCAGCAGCGACGGCAGCCAGCTGATCATGAAATACAACAGGATCAGGCTGACGAAAAACGTGGCCCAGATCAGCAAGGTCGGGCGGGCGTAACCGTTGCGGAACAACTCCACCACGGTGAGTTTGCTGCCCTGCTCGCGCTCGTTCTGCTCGACCGATGCAGCGGGCGGTTGCCAGTCCGGAAGCATCCGTGCGGTGACCTTGCGCAGGCGCGCATAGGGCGGCGCGTCACGCAGCAGGCGTGGCAAGGATTCCGGCAGCATCCACCAGAGAAACGGAAACAGCAGCAACGGCGTGACACCGCCGGCGAGGAACACTGCCTGCCAACCGAAACGGTCGATGAAACCGGCCGCGACAAAACCACCCGCCGCACCGCCGAATGAAAAGCCGCACGCCGCCAGCGTGACCATCAACGTGCGCAGGCGAGGCGGTGAATATTCCGACATCAAGGCCATGGCGCTGGGCATCGCGCCGCCCATGCCGATGCCGCAGATGAAGCGCGCGATCATCAGGGTATTCAGGGAATCGGCGAACACCATCAGCACGGTGAGGCTGGCGTAGATCAGCACGCAGGCGAGCAGAATCCGTCGAACGCCAAAGCGGTCGGCCAGTGGCGTCACAGCAAGGGAGCCGAGGGTCAGCCCCAGCAGGTTGGCACTGAACACGGGGCCGAATGCGGATTTCTCCAGGCCCCAGTCCTGCGCCAGCGCCGGCACCACGTAACCGAGCACCTGGGCGTCATAGCCGTCGGTAACCAGCAGCAAGGCGAGAAGCATCAGGAGTAACCACTGAAAGCGGGACACAGGACGGGCGTCGAGTGCCGCCCGGAAGCTGGCAATCTGGTTGTGCATCGCAAGGTACCTGTTTTGTTTTTATGATTTTTTGGTCACAGCGCATATCGAGAGATCGTTCCCACGCTCCGCGTGGGAATGCATCCCGTGACGCTCCGCGTCACACTGGGCACAGAGCATCCTTGGCAGCACACCCACGCAGAGCGTGGGTGTGCTCAGTTATTTCGGCGTGTCCGGCTGATTCGCCGGATGCGCCGCAATGAACGCCGGATGCTCAGCGGCCAACGCGGCCACCCGACGAATCCGTGGATACGCCTCCAGCGAAACGTTGAACCGCTCGGCCGCGTACAACTGCGGAATCAGGTACACGTCCGCCACGCACGGCCACTCGCCGAAACAGAAGCCGCTGTCGCCGATCAACTGCTCCACCGTCGCCAGCCCCTGACTGATCCAGTGGCCGATCCACTCGGTCACCTGCGGCTCGTCATGCCCCAACCCGCGCAGGCGATTGAGCACGCTGACGTTGTGCAGCGGATGCACGTCGCAGCCGATCACCGCCGCCACGCCGCGCACCTGGGCGCGGGCAACGAGGTCTTCGGGCAGCAACGGCACCTGTGGATAACGTTCCTCCAGATACTCGATGATCGCCGGTGACTGAATCAGCAACTTGCCTTCGTCAGTGCGCAGCGCCGGCACCCGGCCCTGAGGATTGATCGCCAGGTACGCCGGTTGCCGATGCTCGCCACCCGGCGGTGCGATCAGATTGACCGGCAACGCCTGGTAGTCGAGGCCCTTGAGGGCCAGCGCGATCCGCACCCGGTACGACGAGGTGGAACGGTAATAGGTGTAGAGGTCCATGAGCCGCTCCTGTCAGCGCGCCGCCAGCACGGTGCCACGGCATTCGCCGAAGCCGATCGAGGCAAAACCTTCGCGGGCGCAGCGGGCGCGCAGGATGATTTCGTCGCCGTCTTCAAGGAATTTGCGCACTTCACCGGACGCCAGTTCGATCGGCTTTTTGCCGCCCTCGGTGATTTCCAGCAGGCTGCCGAACTGACCGTTTTCAGGGCCGGACAAGGTGCCCGAACCGAACAGGTCACCGGCCTGCAACTGGCAACCGTTGACGCTGTGGTGCGCAACCATTTGCGCGACAGTCCAGTACATGTAGCGGGTGTTGCTCAGGGTCAGGCGATGGGCCGGCAGGTTCTGCTCGCGCATTTTTTCGGTGAGCAGCAGCACTTCCAACTCGATGTCGAAGGCACCGCCCTCCTGATCGCGTTTGTCGAGCAGGTACGGCAGCGGCTGCGGATCGCCTTGCGGACGCGCCGGTTGCGCGGTGCGGAATGGTGCCAGCGCTTCGGCGGTCACCACCCATGGCGAGACGCTGGTGATGAAGCTCTTGGACAGGAACGGGCCGAGCGGCTGGTATTCCCAGGCCTGGATGTCACGGGCCGACCAATCGTTCAGCAGGCAGAAACCGGCGATGTGCTCGGCGGCGTCACCAATGGCGATCGGCTCGCCCATCTCGTTGCCCTGACCGATCCAGATCCCCAGTTCCAGCTCGTAGTCCAGCCGCGCGCACGGGCCGAAGGTCGGCTCGGTCGCACCGGCTGGCAGGGTCTGGCCTTTCGGGCGGCGCACGTCGGCACCGGAAGCGCGCACAGTGGACGCGCGACCGTGGTAGCCGATCGGCACGTGTTTGTAGTTCGGCAGCAACGGGTTGTCCGGACGGAACAGTTTGCCGACGTTCTGCGCGTGTTCGATGCCGACGTAGAAGTCGGTGTAGTCACTGATGCGCGCCGGCAGGTGCAGTTGGCAATCGGCGGCCAGTGGCAGCAGTTTTGCGCCCTGGGCTTCAATGTTGCCGCGATGAGTGCTGCCCTCGCTGAACAGTTCCAGCAGACGTTCGCGCAAGGCAACGCGGGCGTCGCGGCCGAGTTCGAAGAACGCGTTCAACTGACCGCCGCGCATGGCTTCGACGGCACTGCGCGCGACGCCGTCGAACAGACCGGCCTCCAGCGCCACTTGCAGATCGAAGATGTGTTCGCCAATCGCCACGCCGGCGCGCGGTGCCGAGCCATTGGTGCTGAACACGCCCAGCGGCAGGTTCTGCAGCGGGAATTCGGTGTGGTCGTTGGCCGAAGCGACCCAACTGCGGGTGATGGAATTCTGAGTCATGGGTTATCTCCGGGTCGGGTCGAACGTGGCGGGCAGCGTGGCCCAGCAGGCGTCGTAAGTGGATTGCAATTGCGGGCAGTCGAGGGCGAAACGGCTGGGGCGCAGCACCTGGCTGGTCTCGAACATGAAGGCCATGGTGTTGTCGATCTTCGCCGGTTTCAGGTCCGCGTTAATGGCTTTGGTGCAGGTCTCGCCGTCCGGGCCGTGGGCGCTCATGCAGCTGTGCAGGGACGCACCGCCGGGCAGGAAGCCTTCGGCCTTGGCGTCGTATTCGCCCTGGATCAGGCCCATGAATTCGTTCATCAGGTTGCGGTGGAACCACGGCGGACGGAAGGTGTTCTCGGCCACCATCCAGCGCGGCGGGAAGATCACGAAGTCGAGGTTGGCCAGACCGTGGACGCTGGTCGGCGAGGTCAGCACGGTGAAGATCGACGGATCCGGGTGATCGAAACTGACGGTGCCGATGGTGTTGAAGCGGCGCAGGTCATATTTGTACGGTACGTTGTTGCCGTGCCAGGCGACCACGTTCAGCGGCGAGTGATTGAGTTCGGTACCCCACAACTGGCCGAGGAATTTCTGCACCAGGGTGGTTGGTTTTTGCAGGTTTTCGTAGGCGGCGACCGGGGTCAGGAAGTCCCGCGGATTGGCCAGACCGTTGCTGCCGATCGGCCCCAGATCCGGCAGGCGCAGCGGCGCGCCATGGTTCTCGGCGACGTAACCGCGCGCTTGCGGATCGAGCAGTTCGACTCGGAATTTCAGGCCCCGTGGCAGCACGGCGATTTCCAGCGGCGCCACTTCCAGCACACCCAGTTCAGTGGCGATGCGCAGGCGCCCCAGTTGCGGCACCAGCAGCAGCTCGCCGTCGGCGTTGAAGAAAACACGTTCCATCGAACGGTTGGCGCCATAGTGATAGATGCTGATGCCGGCCGGTTTGTCGGCGCCGGAGTTGGCCGCCATGCTCACCAGACCGTCGATGAAATCGGTCGGTTCGGCCGGGATCTCCAGCGGATTCCAGCGCAGGCGATTGGGGGTGACTTCGCCCAACGGGCCGCCCGCCAGTTGCCGCTCCAGCTTGACGAATGCCGGGTGATTGGCCGACGGCTGGATCCGGTACATCCAGGTGCGCCGCGCTTCGCTGCGGGTCATGGTGAACGCGGTGCCGGAGAACAGTTCGGTGTACAGACCGTACGGGGCTTTCTGCGGGGAGTTCTGGCCGACGGGCAGTGCGCCGGGCAACGCTTCAGAGCTGAATTCGTTGCCAAAACCGGACTGGTAAGCCAGGGCTGAATCGAGGTTCATGGAGCCTCCTGAACAGGGAGTCGGCATGGCCGGACGCTCTGGATCGGAGGTCTTGGCACGCCGGGGTTATTTTTATCGTAATTCAATTACGCATAACGTAATTTGCTCGCTATCGAGCGTCAAGCTATAAAGACGCCCATTCGTTCCGGGACACGGCAGCACCATGGAAAAAACCAGCGACAGCAACGGCAAACAGAAAGTCCGCTCCGCCGAAGTCGGCACCGACATCCTCAAGGCTCTGGCCGAGTTGTCGCCGTCCACTTCGCTGTCGCGTCTGGCCGAACATGTGCAGATGCCGGCGAGCAAGGTCCACCGTTATCTGCAGGCCTTGATTGCCTCGGGCTTTGCCGAACAGAACACCGCCACCAACCACTACGGTCTCGGCCGTGAAGCGTTGCGGGTGGGTCTGGCCGCTCTCAACAGTATGGACGTGCTGAAAGTCGCCGCCCTGCCGCTGGCCGAGTTGCGCGACGAACTCAACGAAACCTGTTTCCTGGCGGTGTGGGGCAATCAGGGCGCGACCGTGGTGCACATCGAACCGGCGGTGCGCGCGGTGACGGTGGTGACGCAACTGGGCTCGGTGTTGCCACTGCTCAGTTCCTCCACCGGCCTGGTGTTCGGCGCTTACCTGCCGCACCGGGAAACCGACGAATTGCGCGAACAGGAAATCGCCGTCGGCGGCCATCCGCTGGCGGACGAAAAAGCTTATGAGGCATTGTGCGAACAGATCCGCGAACGCGGTCTGCATCATGTCCACGGCTTGCTGATGCCCGGCGTCGATGCCCTGTCGGCTCCGGTGTTCAACGCCCTCGGCCAGGTCGCTGCGGTATTGACCATCGTCGGCCCGACATCGTTGTTCCACGCCGACGAAAACGGCCCGGCGGCGCAGCGGTTATTGGCTGCGACGCGGGCCGTGAGTTGGCGGATGGGTTATCAGCCAGATTGACGAGGCAAGGGGTCAGCCGATGATTCGGGTTTTACTGTCCGCGATCACGTAGGGAGAAGCCACGGCGGTGACATATCCAATCCCCACCGGCACCCCGGTCACGGTCGACACGATCTCGGAAATATCCTTGACTCGCGACAGCAGCCCCACTGCCGAAACAGATCCGCCAACGCCTGCCACAATTCCCACATACAAGAGAATGGAGCTTCTCCACGCCGAGGCGAGATGGTTCTTGCCGGCTTTGTCATCTCCCAGACTGTAGGCAACGATGCCCTGGACGATCGAACGTGTGATGCGCACGATGCTGCTCACCAATCCCACCGGCGGGACAAACAGCGAGACGATATCCACCGCAAGCTCGGTGATCACCATGACCGTGTTCCAGAATCGCTCGGCAGGTGTGGTGGTTTGATAGTCAACGTCGCTGAGCACACGGGAAATCATGCTGTCGAATTCGAACTTGAAATGGGTCACGGCATAACTGTTGTCCAACGCAGGGACAGGGAGAGCGCCTGAAGCATTTTGGCAGCGAATGACAAAGTTCTGTACGACACCCCTGTGTTCGAGCCTGGTCAGTGCAATGACGTGATTTCCCAGGTCGGCGTCCTTGAGCCCCAGTGTCAAGGATTCGAGCGGGCGGAAACTCAGCCCGTCCGGAGCCTTCGGAATATAGGCCAGCAGCTGCAGCTTCCCTGCCACCCGGCGTCCAAACGTATAAGCGCCCTCGATGCGTCGCCCTTCAAGAACCAGCGTGTAGATACCCTCCTGCGGGGTAGTGCCCGGCTTGAACGGTTCCACTTGATGAGGACGGTCATGATCGAGCCCGTCGACCAGTCCCGCCAGCCAATTGAACTGTTCGGAGGACAGAGAGCCCTGCATCTTCTGAGTCAATGCGGCCCTGAGCATTTCGTTCTGCTTGAGCTTGCAGAACAGTTTCGCCTTGAGATCCAGCGACGGGCCGTTGGCAAAGCGGTCGACCAGATGCCACTCATACATCATGCCCGGCCGCAAACCGATCAACGATTTGACGACCGTCGCATTCAGATTTCCCAGTGAAGAACCATCCCTGGAGACGAATGCCACCTGATCATCACCAGGCCAAAGCTGCCATTGAATGAAGAGCTGGGTAAGCGTCATCCAGTCCTGCCCTTTCACCTTGACATTAACGCGATCAGGATCGATCAAGGGGTGGTTCGGGTCAGAACGACGCAGGTGACTGTTCAACCGTTCCATCACCTGGTCTCGCGAATAAGAAACCAGCGTGGGGATATTCAGCTCGTCTTTCGACAGTTCGTAGAGCGCCTTGAAATCCGTGTTCACTCGGGTAAGCATCTCGCGATCCCGCGACGCCGCATTCCTGTACCAGACGGGCGTGGCCACCTGTTCCTCAGCGATTTCCCAATCGATGATTTCATGGATGGCCCCCATCAGTGGCCCTTCACCGTGCCCCCGAGTCCACTCGACCAGGGTGACTCCACCCCACCACCTCGGTTCAAACACAGGGCCTGGCTCGACATAAGAAAGCTCGTCTTTCACGAAAGCTGCGCGATCCTTGCTGAAAGCCTGAGCGGTCAGGAATTCACGATCACGTGGCTCGAAACCCCAGGAGATGAACTGTCGTTTCAATCCGGTCAGATCGGAGAATTCGTACCATTGCTGCCCGGTCGGGGCACCTGGCGCATACAGCACATGTAACTGGAGGTCTGGCGCAGCCCCCCTTGCACGAAACGCAATCATGTCCTTGAACGGCTTGTAGTATTGACGAAACGCAACGCCAAACGCTTCGACTCCCGGATCGCCATGCAGATACCGCTGCACCATATTCTGCCCTTGCGGGCCGATGTGTTTTTGCAGGACGGCGGCGAAGTGGCTGAGCGCAATTTCCTGCCCCAGGACTTCGCGCATGGCTTCGCGAATCCGTGCCTGTGCGAAACGCTGATTGCGTTGATTGGCATATTGCAAACGCAGATCAAACTGGCGGATGGCGAGTTCGATACTCGAAGCCGTCAGTCGAGGATTGGTGTGAAAGGCTTCGAGCTTGATCGTGTAGGGAGCCGCCGTGTCATGCACGCCGTACATGAACAACTGAGTCAGGGTTTTACGCTCGACATGTTCAATACGCCGAGTGCCCATACGCAAAGAATATTCCACTGTTACCCAGACAGTATCAGGGTCCACTCGCCGGGTATCGCCCGCGCTGATGTGGGTTTCGACAACTCCGCGCACGTAGTCCTGAAAAGAAGATACTCCCCCCAGGGCCTCATGCAGGCTCACCTGCCCCCTGAGCAGTTCCTTTTCCAGAGAAGCGAATACTTCCTGATGGTTGGCGGTGGCATCTTTCAACCATTGCGGCCGGGCGTTTCGGTTCATCAGGGCCAGTAGTCTCGCGATCCGCCCCCGGGCAGCGTCGATGACTGCCTGCTGCTGAAGGGTGCTCTCGACCGAACGCACGAGAGCAGGCCGATCCCCGCCCGGCGCCTGTAACCGACGAAGATGGTAAGCAACGTCGCGCTGTTGTTTTTCAAGAAGCTGGGCGGTGAGGGTCTGGAAGATTTCGCCTTGAATGTTCAGGTAACGGATATCCGGAACGCTGCCGAGCTGCTCGGCATCTTCCTGTGAAACACTCCCGAGCAGTTGTGCCCGGGTTTCTGCATTGCCCAGGCGTTGCTGCAACGCTTGATGCATCAAGGTGGGTGTGCGGAATGTTTCCAGGCCGTTCACGGAAGTGTAGAGGACAACCCATTCGTCATCGTCCAGAACCAGTTCGGGGATAGAGCGCCCCGAAAGGTACGTGACAAAGCAGCCGGCGAGCGTTGCGAATCGACCGTTTTCCAGTTGCAGTGAAAGACTGTAGGCCGGAGTCAAAGATGTGCCCTTGATGAAAACGGCATAGCTTTCCTCTACCTCCGGCCGAACGCCTTGCATCTGCACCGTCGCGCCCAATTCCTGCCAGAACAGCGCTGCATAGGCATCCTGCAACTGACGACTGCGCGAAGCCAGCTCACGCCCCAGACCGTCCTTCCCCGAAGATGCAGCCCAGTATTGCGCCAGCAAAGGCGTGTACTTCTGCGCCAGCGATCCGAGCACATTACCGATCAACGAACCGACGGCTACTACATCCAGCCCTTCAATCCGGTCCTCTTCATCCGTGGAGTCAGGCCAATCGTAGACGCCGTACAGACTGGCGTCATAGACGGGCGCATTGCCGGACACCAGGCACTGCATGAACACGTCCATCAACAACCCGGTCGGTTGTGGATTCGCAATCTCTGAATGCTGGGCGGCAATGTAAGTTTTGCTGATATAAATATTCGGTGATAACTGTTGAAGTTCCTTTAACACCAAATCCTGCAAAAGCGATTTGAACGACGGTAGTGCACCCAGCAAACCTTCCAGGTCGTACCTGCGCTTATTGATTTCACTCAGATGTTTTTCCGCCGATAACCTTCCAACTGCATTCATGATAAAACTCCGTTATTACACAGGATAACCAGACGACAAAACATCGTCCAAGCCGTGCAAACAACTTAACCGGAGCAAAACCAATAAAAAACCCACCGTCCTTTGCAAGACATTTAACAGATCAAACTTAAAAAAAACCAACATACTGATTAAATGACGATTAACAACACAAACCCAGCATTCTCGCGCGCGCCACGGCATGCGTCCGGCGTTCGACGCCCAACTTTGCATGAATTCGCCGGACATGAGTTTTAACGGTATGCAACGAGATGAACAACTTATCCGCTATTTGTTGATTGGAACTTCCCGCCGCAATCAACCCCAACACTTGCGATTCTCTCAGGCTTAATGAATTTTCATTATCACTACCATCAAGAAATGGATGTTCGGGGGACTCAGGGCGAATATCCGAAGCAGCTTCGTCAAACTTCATGACCAGACGCTGCAAGTTGAACTGACAGGCCAGCTTGCGGCCCCTGTCGAAATACTGTCGGGCAGATTCCCGATCATTGAGAATCGACGCCACCTCGCTCATTGCCAGCCACTGCTCGGCTTCCAGAACGATCATCCGGCAAGACTGAGCCTGCTCGAGCAAGGACTGCAGCCGCGCCTGCGGCTGGTGCGCCTGCTTCAAGCGGGTCTCGGCCAGAATCAGCAAATACTCGATACGCGGGATCAGCTCCAGCGTCGCCGGCGGCGCCTGCCGTCCACGCGGGCCACGATAGTGCCTGAGCACTCGACTCAACGCTTCACGAGCCAGTTCGGGTCGTCCCTGTTGCAGCCAGAACTCACTGCTGACCTGCAACAGAACACCGCGATAAACCGTGTCTGGAATCTGCCGCTGCTGCATCAAACGTTCGGCATCGCGCAGGTGCATGAATGCTTGCGAATAATCACCCTGATCAGCGGCCAGTTGCGCCTGACCGAGAAAACCGTACAGCACGCGCTTGTCAAAGCTGCGCAAGCAGTCGTCGAGCCCCTGCTGAAAGAGCTCGGCAGCCCGTATTGATTGCCCCATGCTCAGCGCCAGTCGCCCCCGGCGCAAGGCGATACGGCCCAACAACGGCGTCGGTCGCTCGATGGAGGACTCAAGCATTTCGCAAAGATTGGCCAGCAACTCTTCGGCGCGAGCCGACGCGCCCCGTTGCTCCAGCAGTTGGGCGTGATCAAGCTCCAGCAACGCCTCGAACAGCAATGAGCCCTCGGCCCGTGCCAGGCACAGCGCTTCACGATTGATCGAATGAGCCAGCTCCAGATCACCGCACAGCAACGCTTGCTGAGTGCGGCCCGACAGGCACAGCAGACGGGCCGTCCAGGCCTGCGGCGAAAGATCGTTCAAGGCTTGCTCGAAATGCTCGCGCGCCTCGTCCATATGCCCCTGCAAATGCAACAGCCATCCTTGCTGAGCCTGCCAGCGCGCGATCAATTGCCGTTGCTGACCCGCCGACGGTGGCGGTAGAAAACGCGACAGTTGTCCGATGCATTCCGCCGCCTGGGTAAATCGTCCGGCGAACAGCAACGCCGCCGTGATCAGACCGACCAGTTGCGCCGAGCCCAGCAGCAGTTCCTCGCCGCGTTGCTCGTACAGGCGCAGTAACAACACGACTGTCTGTTCCTCGAACAAATGCTCGAAACTGAAGTGTTGCAGCAGGCTCACCGCCACCTCGTATTCTTCGGCCAGCAGCGCCTGTTCAAAGGCGCATTTCCAATGCTGTCCGGCAGCGAACCACTGACAGGCCCGACGATGCCAGGAACGTCCGGCGGGCCAGGGCTCATCGCGCATCAAGCGCGACAGCGCAGCGCACACCTGCAACCAGTCCGGCGACCCTTGCCAGGGTTCGATAAAACACCCAAGCGTTTGCAGCGTGCGCATCCACTGCGCGCCTTCGCCTGCACCGAACAGGTGATCGCACAGGCTGGCGTTGAACCGCGGCAGATGCGCCAGCACCCGCCAGGCCTCGGCCAGTTCCGGGCTCAATCCACTGAACAGTTCGTGTTGCAGATAATCCAGCAGAGTGTCCATGCGTTGCTGCGGCAAGGTCTTTTGCGACCAGTCGCATTTTTGCATCAACAGCATTCGCACCCCGGCGCACCAGCCGCCGCTGCGCTGATGAATGCGAGCAGCCACTTGATCGGCCTGGACGGACGGCAGGTGCCGCAACAATTGCGCGATCTCGCCGCGACTCAACGCCAGCGCCGCGCATTCGCACTCGTACAAGGCGTCATCGAGCAACAGGCGCGGCCAGTTGCATTGCGGGCGTCGACGCGTGCCGATCCACCAGGTGACGGCGGGGCCGGCAAGCGCCAGCATCCGGTCGAGCAGTGCATCCAGCGCCGGCTCTTCAACACGACAGTAATCGTCGAGAAACACCCAGACCGGCGAGGACCGGCACGCCAGCTCATGCAGCAGCGACGACTCATCCGCCGTGGCCAGCCCCAATGCCTGCGCCAGTCGCTCGCAAAATGCCGCAACACTCATCGACATGCCCGCCAACGGCAGCCAGCACACCGTACATTCGACGGGCGCCTGCAACAGGCATTCGGTGAATAACGTGCTCTTGCCACTGCCGGCCGGTGCGCAGATCAGCCGGACCCTTGCCGCAGATTCGAGCAGTGATGCAGTCAGACGCGGACGTGGAAGATGATGAGCCGAGAGTCTGGGCAAGAATCCCGGACGATCCGGAGCGTGGGTCATGGCGGTCATCGGGTACGCCTTTTTATCGTTGTACGCTCACCCTAGCCCTCTCCCTGCTGCTTGTTGACGAGTATTCAGTACGCTGATTGGCGCCCATAAAAAAGGCGACCGTGCGGTCGCCTTTTTGTCTGCCCCTGTATCGAGACCCTTACCGTACGCCCTCCGAACGCAAGGCCGACGGGGTGTAATCGGCGGCCTTGGCTTCGAAGCCGAATTCGAAGCTGTGCTTCTCTTCGTTCTTCATCCCCAGGGCAATGTAACGGCCGGCGATGATGTCGTAGAGCGCTTCGAGGGTGTAGGCCTGGGCCTGGTGATCGTAGTAGTACTGCGCGTGTCCTTCAGCCACTCGCCACAGTTGCCCGCGACCGTCGTAGTGATCGGCCAGCGCCACTTGCCAGCTGTCCTCGTCGATGTACATGTGGCGCTTGGCGTAGATGTGCCGTTCGTTCGGTTTGACTGTGCCGACCACTTCCCAGACCCGGTGCAGTTCATAGCGGGTCAGGTCCTGGTTGATGTGCCCGGCCTTGACGATGTCGTCGTACTTGAGGCTCGGCGAGTCGAGCTTGTAGCTGTTGTACGGAATGTACATTTCCTTCTTGCCGATCAGTTTCCAGTCATAGCGATCCGGGGCGCCGGAGAACATGTCGAAGTTGTCCGAGGTGCGCAGGCCGTCGGCGGCGGTGCCCGGGCCGTCATAGGCGACTTGCGGTGCACGACGGACCCGACGCTGACCGGCGTTGTAGATCCACGCCAGACGCGGTTCCTTCACCTGATCGAGGGTTTCGTGTACCAGCAGCACGTTACCGGCCAGGCGCGCCGGGGCCGTCACCGACTGCTTGAAGAAGGTCAGGACGTTGGCGGCTTTTTCCGGATCGAGATCCTTCATCAGTTGCGGCACGGCGATCTCTTCTTCGAAGCGGATCGGCGTGTAGCTGCCGTTGGTTTGCGGCGTCACCTGCGTGATGATCCGCCGCAGGTTGCCGCCGTGATAACGGGTGATGTGGTTCCACAACACCTCGACGCCATTTTTGGGAATGGGGAACGCGTAGTAGCGGTTACCGGTGAAATTGGCCAGGCCGTTGCCGTCGTTGATGCTGGTGACGTTGAGTGCGCTGCGTTTGGCCGACTCGTAGATTTCCGGCGGTGCGGCCACGGTGCGATGGGTCGGGTAGACCGGGATCCTGTAGGTTTCCGGGTAGCGCTTGAACATCGCCACCTGGCCGTCGGACAGCTTGTCCTTGTACTTGTCGACGTTGGCGGCAGTAATCGTGAACAACGGTTTTTCGCTGGCAAACGGGTCAGCCAGAAAACCCTTGCTGTCGACTGCTCCGGCGTTTTTCGGGATACCGCCGGTCCAGGCCGGAATCGAGCCGTCGGCGTTGCCGGCCTTCTCGGCGCCCAGCGGCGTCAGGCTGGTGCCGAGCTTGTTGGCTTCCTCCGGCGACACCGCCGCGATCACGTTGGCGGCCAGCAGGCTCAGGGCCAGGACACCGCATTGCAGAATCATCTTGCGCATTGCATTCATCCTTCTCGGGCAGATCAGAAGTTCACACCGAAGCTCAGGGCTACGAAGTCACGGTCTTCGAGGACGTTGTAGTCACCGCCGAAAAAGTCGGTGTAACTGAGGCTCGCGGTATAGGTGTTGCGGTAGTCGGCATCGACCCCGACGCTGACGGCCTTGGCGCCTTCGTTGAACAGACCGTTGGGGCCATAGCCGGCGACGTCGTGGGACCAGGACAGGTTGGGCTTGAGGTTGATCCCGCCGATCACGTTGGCGTAATCGAGGATCGCCCGGGCGCGATAGCCCCAGGAGGTGGAAGTAACGAAACCGTCGGTATCCCCCCCGAAACCATACTGGCCGTAGACCGAGTCACGCCCATAACGCAGCTTGCTGCGCGACTCCAGTCCGCCAACCCGCACCACCGCCGCCTCGCCGACCAGGGTCAGGCGCTGCGCCCCCCAGACCTGATCGATAAAGTGCGTCAGCGTGCTCTGGATCTGCGTCACTTCCTTGCGTCGGTAACCTTTGTTGTCGGCCCCCGGCGAGGTGACCAGCGGCGACGCGGCACCGCCGGCAATCGGATTGACCAGCGCCAGGGTCAGGTCGTTGGTGTTGACCTGCACCGGCGCATTGGGCCGATAGCTGATCTCACCGGTCCAGGCGGTGCCGGTTGGCAACGTGGTGGAGAAACTCGCGCCGTACAGGCGAATGTCTTCCGGGTATTCGAGGTAGTACTGGCCGCGCCCGAGCATCACGCTTTGCGCCAGTCCCGAACCGCTGCCGGGCGCCAGGCGGTTGGCGATCCCGACCATGCCCGGCAATGACGCCAGGGTCGACAGGCCGGCGGTGCTGGTGCCAACGGTCGGCGTGCGGCTGTGGTAGTTCATGAAGTAAAGGCCGTACTCGGTGTCGTCGCCGAGCCAGCGCAGCGCCGTACCCCACTGCCCGGAATCCCGCGCATCGCGGTCGCCGCCACGGGGCACAATCACCCCTTCGCGGGTCACCTGAATCGGCTGACCGAAGGCTGCCGCCAGCGGCGCCAACGGGGCGATCGCCGGGCTGCCGACGGTGTAGCCGTTGTTGCAACCGTCCGCTGCCACATCGACGCCGAAAAACGTCCCGCAGTTGTCAAGGACGGTCTGATCCCATTCCAGTTGATAGAAGCCCTCGACCGTCAGTTGGTCGGTGAGCCCCTGAGAGGCGAACAGCATGTTCACCGGAATCAGCCCCTCCTTGATCTCCGCACCCGGCCGCCGGAACGCCGAGACGTCGATCGGGTTGATGCTGTTGATCGAGTTGCCGATGAAGGTGCTTTCGCCCCAGCTCACCACCTGTTTGCCGGCGCGCACGGTGCCCGGCAAATCGGCGATGGAGTAGTTGTGATAAACGAACGCGTCGAGAATCTGCGCGCCGGACGACTTCGCGCCTTCCTTGCGTCCCTTGTCACTGATCTGTTTGAACTCGCGGTCTTCGTCCTTGAGTTCGAAGTCGTACCAGTACTTGCCGCGCACAAACACACCGGTGTCGCCGTACTTCAGTTCGAGGTCGTGGATGCCTTTGAAGATCTTGGAAAAGGTCTCACCCTTCTTGAAGTTCAAACGCCCGTCATCACCGGTGGAAGACTGGCCCGTGCCGCCGTTGACCGTACCGACCAGCGACTTGTCGGCATCGCGCATGCCCCAGCTCGCTCCGACCGACAGCGACGAATCGAAGGTGCCTTCGATTTCCCCGATATTGAAAGCGACCGCGTGCGCCTGGGCACAGCAACCCAAAGCCACAGCAGCGGCGAGCGCCTGCGGCGTGAAGATGGCGCGCATTGTTGTTTTTGTCATGCGTCTTCCCCGGTGAGTGACAGAAGGCCCCACCCTACTGCCGCGCCACGACGAGGATAAGCGCACCAAGGAGGTATTCACGCTGTCGCTCGAAAGGATGAATCCCCGCCTGCGACAAGGGTTTGCGCCCGCCATGAACAGGCTGGATGGACCACTATCAACGCAGCGGATAATGACCACCCCGGTGCGCGCCACTGTTACACGCCCCGCAACAGTGCATGTCCGGAATCGCTATTTTTCCCTGAGGCGCCAGCCCTTATTCTGTGCCGGCTTTCACCGCAGACCGCGAGAAAGCACGAAGTCCGCGACCGAGTCGTCGGCAACCGATTTCTGATGGCGCGAAGCGTTTTTCGATCCATCGCCCCGGTGTTCACTGACGTTGATTTGTAGCTCCTTGATCCAACGTCTTACCTTGGCCGCTGCGTTTGCAGCGGCCTTTTTTATGGGCGTTTAAAAAAATGTGGATGGCGGATTGCAAAGATCCTCCGATTACCGCGTCAGACATTTCCTTGAGTCCCGAACGAATCCCTTCTGCATTAACAGCAACCCGCGAAAACCCTTTCCACACAACGCCCTGTTACTTACGGGCTTCTCGGATTTGATCACCGCCATTGCGAGGTAACCTGAAACACCTCAACCATTCGCCGGTGACACGGATGTCATCGCCCCCGTGGGCATTTTTCGGGCGAATGAAAACGCACATTCAAAAGGACATGAATATGCCAAAACCTCCACCGTTAGAGCTGGACGCATTACATATCCGGGAGTTCGCCCCGGATGATTACGAGCCATTCAAAGAAACCAATGTGGGTTATTCCTACAGCGGCACATTCGGCCCTGCCGGTGCCAATTCGCAAACGCGTCAATTGATGCATGAAACACAACTTGCCGTTGAACAGGAATTCAACGCAAAAGCCGCCTCGATCCCACAATCCATCGAAGTGGAACTGGCGACCATCAGACTGGAAGGCCCGACGAACCCTCTGCCACCCGCGGCGGCATTGGCTCGCGAAGTGGGCGTCAGGAACACGCTGATTCAACGCAAGAGCGCAGAGTTTCAAAGACAGACCGCCATCGCCAACCGCTTTTATGGCAGCGATCCGCTGGGGAAAACCTTCAAGGATTACCTGGATCAGGCATCTGCCCTTCGACGAGCGCACGGCGCGGGGGTCAAGAGCAGAGCGTTATGGAGTGAATCGTTTCGGGCCGCCCACGAAGCCCGGCTGCTGGGCCAGACATTGGCGCTTCTCAACCAGCAACAGGTCGGCGTGCTCAACTGGCTGGCCACCGTGCAAGCACAGGATCAGGCGGCTGCGGCAGAGGCGCAGCGGCAGGCCGCGGAACGTGCCCGAATTGCGGCGGAGCAACAACGCCAGCGAGATATTGCCGAAGCAGCGCGCCGGGAGCAGGAGGAAATACGTGCACGCGAACAGGCTCGACTGGCCGCATTGGCGGAGAAACAACGTCGGGATGCCGAACAGGCTCGACTGGCGGCCGAGACCGCGCGCCTGAACGCTGAGGCTGAAGCTCGGGAGAAAGAGCGGGTGGCTGCGTTGAAGATCGCCCAGGCCGAGGCACAAGCCAAAGCTGAAACAGCGGCGCTGGCGCTTGCGGCAGAACAGGCTCGGTTACAGGAGGAAAGGAAGCATGTCTTCCCGGCTTCCGGAGCAATGGCCAGCAACGGCCCTGCCGTTTCTTTCGCTTCGACAGCGGTCAACCTCAGCCCGGCCAACTCGGCGGGAATACTCAATGCACTACGTACCGCAACAGCGACCCTGACAGCGACGGGCACGGCGCTGTTCGGCAGTCCGGTATTGATGGGGTTCGCGGCGCTGTTGATGCCTTCAAATCTGGGCAACGGCGAGCGCTTTTCCATGAGTGTTCCTTTCGCCGAGTTGTCGTCCGAGCCGGCAGAGACGCTCCGGGAAATCGCCGATCGACAGGGTACGCTGGAGATGCAAGCCGGGCTCGGCGTGAGGCGACTCGGTGCAGGTATGCAAGTGTTCGTCGCTACGAGCGATGACTTCCATATTCGCTCAAGTGTGCTGGTCCTGAATGCCGCCTACGATCTGCTCAACGACGTATACAAGGTCGCGCTATCGGACTCGCCCACCGACTACTTGACCTGGACACCCGCTATCTCGCCGGGTGACGCCTCGACCGCCTCGCCAATAGTGGATACCGATTCTCCCGCTTACTCCGGGGTATCCATCGTGCCGGTTGAAGGACGGCTGGATTTGAATCCGATACTGGTGGAAGGCTGGGATCGATTCATCATCGTGTTTCCGGCTGATTCGGGGATTGAACCGCTGTATGTGGTTTTCAGCAGTCCTTATGACGGAGGCGTCGAAGATGGCGAGCACAGCGGCCGCGCATTCAACCCCACAGAAAGTGGCGGCTCAATTCTTGATTTGGCATGGACACCTGTTACTGCAACATCAGAAGGAGCAACTGACGTGAAACTGCATATATCCAGATTTCCTGAATCGGCCGCCAATAAGGTAATGATTGACCGCCTGGAAAAAATCATCAGAGGAGAGCTTGAAATAACGGACACAGACAAGCGCTTCTACACTCACGAGTTGAGGGAGCTGGAAAGATTCAGAGCCTTGGGTTATGGCGATACCGAGCGGCCTGATCCAGACTCACCTGTTTGGAACAATGTGCACACAGCAACATTGGAAGACTTCAAACTGAAAGATGACGCTACTCTGCTCTACACACCTGAAGCGCTGGCAGCAGACGCAGAACAAGCAAAACGCGCTTACCAGCAGTTGCTGAAGGAGATGTGGAAATGAACACCGTAGAACAGATAATAAAAAACGAGTCTCTGGATGACATCGTTGCGGTATTCGCGCTGATCAAACCAAATCCGCATCTGGACAGGATGATCAGGCTCTACAACCGCGACATCCTTAAAGAGTATGGTGCGCTAGAAAGCGCATATTCGCGACTCTTCGCTGCCGGTGTATTGGCTATTGGGGAGCACGGTCTGGCGATCAAAGGCCCGAACTGGTCCCCTCCAAAGTTCATGACCGAAAACAGATACACCTGATCAGCAAATCAGCCACCAGGCTCCCGCCTGGTGGCCACTTCAAGCTACAACGAATACTTCTGCAAATTCCCCATCATCTCCTTCAGCGCCTCAATGTTGTCCTTCGGATGCGCCGCCCCTTCGAAATCACAGATCTGCTGCCAGTGCGCCGCGACATCTTCCGGGGAAAATCCGACGCGAGGATCGAACCCGGCACCAAGGCTGCGTTCCCAACGCACCTTGCCCATCCAGCCGCCGCCGACTTCGAACAGGCCCGAGGTTTCCTGGCACTGCTCGCTGGCCAGGTACACCACCAACGGACTGACCAGCTCCGGCTTGAGTTGTTCGAACACTTGCGGCGGGATCAGGCCTTCAGTCATGCGCGTACCGCCGGTGGGGGCAATGGCGTTGACCAGGATGTTGTTCTTGCGACCTTCGATGGCCAGGGTGCGGGTCAGGCCGTAGAGACCGAGTTTGGCCATGCCGTAGTTGGACTGGCCGAAGTTGCCGTAGATGCCCGAAGTCGATGCGGTGAAAATCACTCGCCCATAGTTCTGCTCACGCATGTGTGGCCACGCGGCGCGGGTCACCTTGTAGGCGCCTTCGACGTGGACGCGGTAGACCAGATCCCAGTCGGCGTCTTCCATTTTGTGGAAGGATTTGTCGCGCAGGATCCCGGCATTGTTGACCACCACATCGACACGGCCAAACACATCGAGCGCGTTCTGTACCAGTTTGTCGCCGTCGGTGACCGAGTCATGGTTGGCTTCGGCGATGCCGCCGGCCTCGCGGATTTCCGCCACCACGCGATCAGCGGCCGAAGCGTTGGCGCCTTCACCCTGGGTCGAGCCGCCGAGGTCGTTGACCAGCACTTTGGCGCCCTGTTTGGCGAACAGCAAAGCGTGAGCGCGTCCCAGGCCACCACCGGCACCGGTGACGATCACGACTTTATCTTCGAAACGCACAGAATCATTCATCGGGGCAACTCCAGCAGACCTGAGGGACAGTGTCCCTGAGTGTCAGGCACAGGGCGTGCGGTCACAACGAACACGGCTGAGGCTGAATGGTGCGCGATAAGGCTGGGGGATGATGAAACGTGCCGAGGCGTCAGGCGCCTCGGGCACCAAGTCAGGAGCACGCCACCTTGCGCGGTGGCAACACGAAGTGATCGCGAAATTCGAGGTAGTGCTTGAGCACCTGCACCGGCGCTTCGCTTTGCGGGTAATGGCCGATGCCTGGCAACAACACGGTGTCGGCGTCGGGGATCAGCTCGCGATAACGCTCGACCATGTGCGCCCCGGAGATCGGATCGACTTCGCCATCGATCACCCGCAGCGGCACCTCGCCACGCTGCATCGCCGCGACCCAGCGATCACGCTGAACCCGGCGCTCGGGAATGTAGTGAATCAGCTTGTGCATGACGCGTTGCCCGCGATTGCATTCGATCAGGCTCCAGAAATCATCCATTTCGCTTTCGCTGGGCCGGGTGTCCGGGCCGAAAATCTGCTGGAAGCTCTTGACCAGCGCATCACGGGAGAAGGCCCGGCCGATCATCCAGCCCAATGGGCTGAGCAGCAGTTTTTGCGCCAGCAGCGGTCGATGGGTTTCCGGGAACAGACCGCCGTTGAGGAACACGCAACTGGCCACTTCGATCAGGTCTTCGTAATGCCGGGCCAGCAACTCCTGGGCAACACTGTCACCGTAGTCGTGGGCCAGAATGTGCACCGGTTGTTCGATCTGCAGATGCGCCAGCAAGGCCTGTTGCAGATCGGCCTGTTCCAGCAGGCTATAGGTGTGATTGAGCGGTTTGGCCGAGTCGCCGAAGCCGAGCATGTCGCAGGCAATCACCCGGTAGCGCTGGGACAGCGGCTGCCACAGGTAATGCCAGTCCCAACTGGCCGTCGGAAAGCCATGGATCAGCAGCAGCGGTTCGCCCTGCCCGGCCGTCCAGTAACGGATCGGCTGACCACGGAAGACAAACGTCTGGCCGCGTTTGCGCCAGACACTCAGAGGGATCTCGGCGAGAGGCATTAGAGTCTATACCCCGGGTCTTGTTTATCGAGTTTGCGCAGCAGCGCCGGCCAGGCCAGCGCGCCACCCATGCCTTGAGCACTTTTGGTGACGCCGGCAATCATCGCTTTGGCGCCTGCCAGAATCTGCGGTTCGATGGCGATCAGTTCGGCACCGCCGGTCTGCGCCATGACCTGAATGTCGCACGCACGCTGAAAGGTGAACATCATCAGGAACGTGTCGGCGATGGTGCCGCCACAGGTCAGCAGACCGTGGTTGTGCAGCATCAGGAAATTGCTGTCGCCCAGATCCGCCTGCAACCGCGCTTTCTCTTCATGGTTGAGCGCCACACCTTCGTAGGCGTGAAAGGCCAGGCTCGACAACACGAACAGCGATTGCTGACTGATCGGCAACACGCCCTGCTTCTGCGCCGACACCGCAACACCGGAGGCGGTGTGGGTGTGCAGCACGCAGGCCACGTCGTGCCGCACTTCGTGCACGGCACTGTGGATGGTGTAGCCGGCGGGATTGATTTCGTAGGGGCTGTCCATGAGCTTGTTACCGGCCTGGTCGACCTTCACCAGACTGGACGCGGTGATCTCATGGAACATCAGGCCGAACGGGTTGATCAGGAAATCTTCGGTGCCGGGCACCTTGGCGGAAATGTGGGTGAAGATCAGATCGTCCCAGCCATGCAGCGCGACCAGACGATAACAGGCGGCCAGATCGACCCGGGCCTGCCATTCCGCGGCACTGACCTGGTCTTTGACACTCACGGACGAAGGGACGGGGGCTACGCTCACTGTATGCACCTCTGCGTTCTTATTGTTTTTGCGTGTGTCAGCAGTCTAGTCAGCCCCGGACCGTCGCGTAGTTGCATTGGCAGCCAGCTTGATGACTGAACGAGTCAGCGACGCAAACAGCTTGGATCCATGTCAAAGCAACGACGCCAACAAAGGCGCGGCGAACAGATTGAGCAGCCCCGTCAGCACCATCACCAGCCCCGCCACCGAGCCCTCTTCACCGCCCACTTCATGGGCGCGACTGACGCCCGCGCCATGAGCCCCCACGGCAAACAACGCTCCACGAGCCAAGGCACTGCGCAACGGCAGCCACTTGAGCAGCACACCGCCGAGCATGGCGCCGATCACCCCGGTGAACATCACGAACACCGCTGTCAGCTCAGGCACGCCACCGAGGTCCTGCGCCAGCGGCATGGCGAACGGTGTGGTGATCGAGCGCGGCACCAGCGACAGCGTCACCGAACTGTCCAGCGCCAGCGCTTTCGCCAGGCCGAACGAGGTGGCGATCGACGCAGCGCTGCCGGCCAGAATGCCCAGCAGCAACGCCGACCAATGCCGCACCAGCAGGCGTCGCTGTTGCCAGATGGGCACCGCAAACGCCACGGTGACCGGCCCGAGCACCAGCATCAGCCAATGGGTGTTGCTCGAATATTCGGCATAAGCGGTGTGCAGCGGCACGGCAAGCGCCAGCAGCAACGCGGGGACCAGAATCAGTGGCGACAGCACGTAACGTCCGGTCCGCCGATACAGCCAGCGACTGAACAGATAAGCCAGCAAGGTGAACGCCAGCCAGAACATCGGCATCAATTCAAGCTTCATGGGACCGCCTCAGGCGCACGGCCAGCTCCACAGTGAACGCGGTCACCAGCATCACCATCAGCGTACTGGCTGCGATCACCAACAAGATCCGCCAGCCGTCATCGCGCAACAATGCGCCGTAATCCAGCAGGCTCATCAGCGCCGGAATGAAGAACAGCAGCATCTCGGCCATCAACAAGCCTGCGCCCATTTGCAGCGCCGCCGGTTTGACCCAGCCGAACGCAAAACCCAGCAGCAACAGCGCCATGCCGATCACGCCGCCGGGAATCGGCCAGGCCAGCCACGCTGCGATCTGGCAGCCGAGCAGGTAAAGAGCAAGCAGCACGGCCAGTTCGGCCAGCAGGCGAGAGAGGTATTTGACGGTTGAGACTTTCATCGGTGAGCTCCTTTCGGATGCCTATCTTACGAAGCTGACTGCCATCTCCGAAGCGAATTGTTAGACTCAAAGCCATTCCAATCTGGAATCAGGCCATGGAATTCAAACAACTCAGAAGTTTCGTCGAAGTCATGCATCAGGGCGGTTTCACTCAAGCTGCAAAAACCCTGCACATCAGTCAGTCCGCTGTGAGCAAGCAAATCGCCCAGCTCGAACAGAGCCTCGGCACGCCTTTGCTTGAACGACTCGGCTCGCAGATACGCCTGACCGCCGCCGGCAGCGTGGTGCTGCAACGGGCCGAAGGCATGCTGCGGTTGCGTGATGAATTGCTCAGCGAACTGGATGACCTCAGTCATCTCGCGCGCGGCGAGTTACGTCTCGGGTTGCCATTGCTGGGCAGCGATGCGTTGTTTGCCGGTCTGTTCGCCGAATACCGACGGCGCTACCCGAACATCAATGTGCAATTGCTTGAAGGCGGCAGCCGTAACATCGAACAGGCGGTGCTCAGCGGGGAGCTGGAGTTGGGTGGCAGTCTGCTGCCGAAGGATCCGCAATTCGACTTTCAGCCATTCTGCGATGAACCGCTGGATGCGCTGCTGCCTGTGGATCACCCACTGGCGGCAAAAGGTGAAATCGGTCTGGAGGAGCTGGCAGATACGCCGTTTCTTTTGTATCAGCGCAGTTTCGTGCTCAACGATCGTTTGCTCCAGGCGTGCCAGCAAATGGGCTTCACCCCGAAGGAAGGCGGGCGCAGCGGGCAGGCGGATTTTCTCGCGGCGCTGGTCGCCGCCGGACAAGGCGTGGTGTTGCTGCCCAGCGTGGTGGCGCGCGGTCTGGTGCGGCCAGGCGTGGTGCGCCTGGCCCTGAATGCGCCAGACTACTTGCGCTGGGATATCGCTTTCATCTGGCGCCGGGGTGCCTACCTGTCGAAGGCTGCACAGGCCTGGCTGGCGCTGCTGCGTGAGCGCGGGATCACCCCTTGAGGATGGCGATCAACTGTTCCAGCCAAGGCTCGGCGTCGGATTCCGGGGTAACGCTTTCGCTGGCGTCAATGCGCAGCATGTCCTGCACTTCGCGCACACCCAGCTCGCCGAACAATTCGCGCAATTGCTCGCCGCCGCCGCAGAAAGTGTCGCCGTAGCTGGCGTCGCCCAGTGCGATCACCCCGCCGGGCAAACCACGCCAGGCTGCCGGCAGTTGATCACGAATGGCCGAATACAACGGTTGCAGGTTGTCCGGCAGTTCGCCCATGCCGGTGGTCGAGGTCACGCCGAGCAAGGCTTCAGGGCCAAACGCCTGGAGATCGGCGAGGCTGGCGCGCGAGTTGTAGTAGGTTTCAAAACCGGCGGCGTTCAACAGGCTCTGAGCGTGGCGAGCGACTTCTTCGGCCGTGCCGTACACCGAGCCGGAGAGGATGGCGACTTTCATCAATCTGATCCTGAAACTGAAAAAAGAGCGGCGATAGTAACAGCCAGCGACGCCATGATGCGATTGGCTCTCGATAAGGGCTGCCGGCCAGTAGACAGCGCTGGACGATCTTCTAGAATGCCAGCCACTGACAACCTTGAAAGGATTCAAAGATGATCAATGCCAGCCTGCTGAAAATGGTGATCAACGCGTCGAACGACGGGATTGTGGTAGCAGAAAAAGAAGGCGACCAGGACAACATCCTGATCTACGTGAATCCGGCTTTCGAAAAACTGACCGGCTACACCAGCGAAGAAATTCTCTATCAGGACTGCCGTTTCCTGCAGGCCGGGGATCGCGACCAGGCCAGTCTGGAACTGATTCGCGATGTTTTGAAAAACGGTGGCTCATGCCGGGAAATCCTGCGCAATTACCGCAAGGACGGCACTCCCTTCTGGAACGAACTGTCTCTTTCGACGGTAAAAAATGCCGACGACGGGCAGACCTACTTTGTCGGCGTACAAAAGGACGTTACGGTTCAGGTCAAGGCGCAGCAGCGGGTGGCGCAACTGGAAGCCCAGGTTGCGGCACTGGAAGCAGAAATTGCTGCCTTGAAAGCGACGAACGGCGTAAACAAAACAGCGAACTAATTGTCATTAACTACAATCACCAATGACTTTGTAATTATTCATTTCGAGTTAGCCATGCAGCGTGACGCCCTCCTGACCCAGGATGAGCTGGATTTCATCCAGACCATGCAACACAACCCGCAACTCAATGTGCGGGATGCGACGTCGAGCCTGCTGGTCAACGGTGGTTCGCAGATCCGTGATCTGCTCACGCGCCTGGCGGCCCATGAGCAAGTCACCATCCAGGCTAACTTCGAAAATCAGCAGATGACTTTCCCGCTGCATCTGGTGGAAGACGAGTTCCACGCCCTGCATCTGCGTCTTGGGGTGCCGAGCATCTATGAAGACGGGCCGATGGTGCGTCCATGGCGCCTGACCCTGGAAGAGCCGGTGGCACTGGAAAATGCCAAGGGCCAGCCGGGCACTCTGTGGGTTCACGAGGTTTCGCACAAGGGTGTGCTGCTGGAAGTGCGCAACAAAACCAAGCCGCCGAAGCATTTTGCGTTGTGGTTCAGCCCGTCGGGCTATGAGCGGATTGCCCTGCGCGGGACCTTCGAGCGGGAAACCGAAAGCGGCTTTTATGCTTACGAGCTAAGCCAGAGCGATGCCGACGAAACCGAGCGCCTGCGCCAGTTCATCCTGCAACAGCATCGTCTGACCCACCCTGCCCTGCACACCTGATTCTCAGGTATCCAGCGTCCCCGCCAGAAACTGATTCATGCGCTGGCGCATGGTCGATCCTTCATTGCCCAGACAGCCGACCGATGATCCCGCCAGGCTGTCCTGCGCCAGGTCGGCAGCATCCCCCGCCAGCATCAACTGACAATCAAGACTCAACGCCAGACGATTCAGCCGACGCGGCAACTCGGGTGCCGGGGCGTGATTGGAAAACAGCACCAGCGCCTCGGGCTTGATCTTCTCGCACACCAGCGTCAGCTCATCGAACGGTTGACCGGTGGTTAGCACACGAACCCCCGCGTCATTGCCGCTGAGAAACAGCGCTGCCACCAACAACTCAAGCTCGCGGCACTGACCGGCCAGCGCGCTGACGATCACCTTGCGCGGCTGCGTGCCCCGCAGCACGACGATGCGCTGCAGCACCTTCGCCCGTAGAAAACCATCGAAGAACAGCCACTCACTGGTTTGTCCGAACGCATCCTGACGCTGCAGCATTTGCAGCCACAGCGGCATCAGGATGTCCTGAAACACCACGGGCAGAGCATAGGAGGAGAAAATCTGACCGTAGACGCGATCAAGCAACTGATCGTCGAACGAACTGACTGCCTGCCGGACCTGTTCCTGCCACTGGAGATAGTCCGCCTGCACCAGATCATCGGGAATGAAGTGGGCCAGCACTTTCATTGGCTCGGTCTTGGCCAGGATCTTGCCGACCTTGCTCACCGAAACGCCCCGATCGATCCAGTCGACGATGCTGCGAACGCGCTCGATATCGGTCATCGAATACAGACGATGCCCACTTTCGGTGCGTGTCGGCTGGATCAAACCATAGCGGCGCTCCCACGCGCGCAGCGTGACCGGGTTCACGCCGGTCAGACGCGCCACTTCGCGGATCGGGAACAACTCCTCGCGCTCCAGCGCAACAGGCGCCTGCAAAGCAGGGCGAACGTCTGTGATCACAGGCATTGGTGCGGACACGTCCTTGTTGGCAAAGTTGGATCCATTCTACTCCTGATGCCCTATGAGGGTTCAAGCAATCAAATGGGACGAAAGTCTCTGGTTCGACACGAAAATGAGGAATAATCCTTGCTTGTCAAAAAACGCAGCCCTCTACCCCGGCGCTGCGTCAGGCGAAACTCCTACCCGGAGCGACGCACCTGCAATACGGAGATACACAATGTCTACTTCCCCCGTGACGCTGATGGTAGCGCGTCGTGTCGCCAATGGTCGTTATCAGGACCTGATCGCCTGGTTGCGAGAAGGCGAACAACTGGCCACCGACTTCCCCGGTTATCTCGGCTCCGGCGTACTGGCACCGCCTCCCGGCGACGATGAATTCCAGATCATTTTCCGCTTCGTCGACGAACAGACCCTGCACGCCTGGGAACACTCGGCATCGCGCACTGCATGGCTGGCCCGTGGCAGCGATCTGTTTGCCCACCCGACGGAACATCGGGTCAGCGGGATCGAAGGCTGGTTCGGTGCTGCCGGTCATCGCCCGCCGCGCTGGAAACAGGCCGTGGCGATCTGGCTGGCGTTCTTCCCGGTGTCGCTGCTGTTCAACTTCGTGCTGGGCCCGCTGCTCGCTGAAATGAGCCTGTTGCCGAGAGTCTTCATCAGCACGCTGTGTCTGACCCCGTTGATGGTCTATTTCTTCATTCCGCTGTCGACCCGCCTGCTGGCCGGCTGGCTCAACCCGGCGCCTGCACGCCCGCTGCCTGCCGCCCCCTCCACACAAAATCGCTGAAGCCGTCGCTCGCGTCGCTGTTATAGTTTTTGCTCTGACTTCGACGCGAGCCGTACATGACTTCCTCCACAGCTCCCTTCCTCATCACCGGCGCCGGCCAGCGGGTTGGCCTGCATTGTGCGCAGCGTCTGCTGGAAGACGGCCATCGGGTGATCTTTACCTATCGCAGCGAACGACCGGGGGTGAAGACGTTGCGGGATCTGGGCGCCCTCGGGTTGCATGCGGATTTTTCCAGTGAAGCTTCGATCCTCGCGTTCATCACCGAACTGAAGACTCACACCGACAGCCTGCGCGCCATCGTGCACAACGCCTCGGAGTGGCTGGCGGAAACCGACGACGGCGAAGCCGAAGCCTTCAGCCGCATGTTCAACATTCATATGCTGGCGCCCTACCTGATCAACCTGCATTGCGCCGAACTGCTGCAACGTTCGAGCCCTGCCGACATCATCCACATCAGCGATGACGTCACGCGCAAGGGCAGCAGCAAACACATCGGCTATTGCGCCAGCAAGGCCGGACTCGACAGTCTCACGTTGTCCTTCGCTGCGCGCTACGCGCCGTCAATCAAGGTCAACGGCATCGCGCCAGCCCTGCTATTGTTCAATCCCGACGACGACGCGGCGTACCGCGCCAAGGCGCTGGCCAAGTCCGCGCTGGGCATCGAACCCGGCAGCGAAGTGATTTATCAGAGCCTGCGTTATCTGCTCGACAACCCGTATGTCACCGGCACGACCCTGACCGTCAACGGCGGGCGGCACGTCAAGTAATACGCCCCCCGCGAGGATGCTCCATGACCCGTTCCCTGCCCGAGAATTACCGCGAGATCCTGATCGGCCTCGGTGAAAACCCTGACCGCGAAGGACTGCTCGACACACCGGTGCGGGCGGCCAAGGCCATGCAGTATCTGTGTCACGGCTACGAACAGAGCGTTGAAGAGATCGTCAATGGCGCGTTGTTTGCCTCCGACACCGACGAAATGATCATCGTCGCCGACATCGAGCTCTATTCGTTGTGCGAACATCACCTGCTGCCCTTCATCGGTAAGGCCCATGTGGCTTATATTCCGACGGGCAAGGTGCTGGGGCTGTCGAAGATCGCACGGCTGGTGGACATGTTCGCCCGCCGCCTGCAGATCCAGGAAAACCTCACCCGCCAGATCGCCGAAGCGGTCCGGCAAGTCACCGATGCCGCCGGTGTCGCGGTGGTCATCGAAGCCCGGCACATGTGCATGATGATGCGCGGTGTCGAGAAACAGAATTCGACCATGAACACCTCGGTCATGCTCGGCGCCTTCCGCGAGTCGAGCAACACCCGCCAGGAGTTCCTGCAATTGATTGGACGGAGCAAGTAAATGCCACAACTTCAACCGGGAATGGCGCGCATCCGGGTCAAGGATCTGCGCCTGCGCACCTTTATCGGGATCAACGAGGACGAAATCCTCAACAAGCAGGATGTGCTGATCAACCTGACCATCCTGTATGCCGCGCAGGAAGCGGTGCGTGACAACGACATCGACCACGCGCTGAACTACCGCACCATCACCAAGGCGATCATCGCCCACGTGGAAGGCAACCGCTTCGCGCTGCTCGAACGCCTGACCCAAGAGCTGCTGGATCTGGTGATGGCCAACGAGTCGGTGCTGTATGCCGAGGTTGAAGTCGACAAGCCGCATGCCTTGCGTTTTGCCGAGTCGGTGTCGATCACCCTCGCCGCCAGCCGCTAAGCTTCAAGCCTCGAGCTTCAAGCGGTAAGCTAGGGGCACCCACCATCCAGAATCTTGCAGCTTGGAGCTTGCCGCTCTCAGCTGTCTCGAAGAGACTTCCATGACCGAACAACAACGCCTCGAACTCGAAGCCGCCGCCTTCCGCCGGCTGGTCGCCCACCTGGACAGCCGCAAGGACGTGCAGAACATTGACCTGATGAACCTCGCCGGGTTCTGCCGCAACTGCCTGTCCAAGTGGTACAAGGCCGAGGCCGACGAGCGCCGGATCGAGGTCAGCCTCGACGATGCCCGTGAAGTGGTTTACGGCATGCCGTACGCCGACTGGAAAGCCCAATATCAGCAAGAAGCCAGCGCCGAACAGCAAGCGGCGTTTGCCAAAGGAAAACCCAATGAGTGATCTGAACACCCTGCGCGCCAGCCTCAAGAGCGGCGAACACGTTTTTGCCGACACCCTGTCGTTCATCGCCGCCGGTTACGACTACCAGCCGCAGGCGTTCAACAATGGCGGCGTGGAAAACGCCGCCGGGCAGAACGAAGGTTCGTGCAAGACTTTGGGTCTGGCGCTGCTGGAAGGCTTGAGCGATGAAGAAGCACTGCTGGCGTTCGGCGAACACTACCGTTCGGTCGTGGCAACGCCTGAAGGCAGCGATCACGGCAATATCCGTGCGCTGATCCAGCACGGTCTGGCGGGCGTGAAATTCGAAGCGCAACCGCTGACCCGCCGCTGATTCCGAGCGAATCGCAGGCATGAAAAAACCGGCCAATTGGCCGGTTTTTTTCGTCAGATCGTTCCCACGCTCTGCGTGGGAATGCAGCCGGGGACGCTCCGCGTCCCAAGGACGCATAGCGTCCAGATGAGGCATTCCCACGCAGAGCGTGGGAACGATCATTGTCGTGTTGTCTGCGATCTTAGAACGAAGCGTTCTGCAGACCGTCCAGGTAACGCTCGGTGTCCAGTGCCGCCATACAGCCAGCGCCGGCCGAGGTGATGGCCTGACGGTAAACGTGGTCGGCCACGTCGCCAGCAGCGAAGATGCCTTCGACGCTGGTCGCGGTGGCGTTGCCTTCACGGCCGCCCTGAACCACGAGGTAGCCGTCCTTCAGCTCCAGCTGACCTTCGAACAGCGAGGTGTTCGGGGTGTGGCCGATCGCGATGAACACGCCGTCGACCTTGATTTCGTCGAAGCTGCCGTCGTTGTTCTTCAGACGTGCACCGGTCACGCCCATGTTGTCGCCCAGCACTTCGTCCAGGGTCGCGTTCAGTTTCAGCTCGATCTTGCCTTCGGCCACACGGGCGTTGAGCTTGTCGATCAGGATCTTCTCGGCGCGGAAGGTTTCGCGACGGTGGATCAGGGTGACCTTGCTGGCGATGTTGGCCAGGTACAGGGCTTCTTCGACAGCGGTGTTGCCGCCACCGACAACGGCCACCGGCTTGTTGCGATAGAAGAAACCGTCGCAGGTCGCGCAGGCCGAAACGCCTTTACCCATGAACGCCTCTTCCGACGGCAGGCCCAGGTAACGAGCGCTGGCGCCGGTAGCAATGATCAGCGCGTCGCAGGTGTAGGTGCCGCTGTCGCCGGTCAGGCTGTATGGCTTGGAAGCGAAGTCCACAGCATTGATGTGATCGAAGACGATCTCGGTTTCAAAACGCTCGGCGTGCTCACGCATGCGCTCCATCAGCACCGGGCCGGTCAGACCATGGACGTCGCCCGGCCAGTTGTCGACTTCGGTGGTGGTGGTCAGTTGACCGCCGGCCTGCATGCCGGTGATCAGCAGCGGCTTGAGGTTGGCGCGGGCAGCGTAGACGGCAGCGCTGTAACCGGCAGGGCCGGAACCGAGGATGATCACTCGCGAATGACGGACTTCAGACATGAACCTGCTCCTGTTGACCGGCCAAGACACCTGGCCGGACGCCGGACTGCCGGCGGGAATAAAAAAGGACTGTGGATAACCTTGGGGAAGGCGTGAGCTCGACAGTCCTGTAAAAAGTTGGGTGCAGCGTATCGAGGGGGGCAAGATTAAGGAAATACGGTTTAACAATCCAGCTCATAGGTGGTCTCTATGCCGACACACTGACGAGATGGACGTCTTTGTTACAGTGAATGTCGATCCCGCTGCCGCGCTTTCACAGGTTCTGCAAAGTCGGTAAGGTCGGCGCGTTTTCCCTTGCTCGGAGCACCTTATGCCCGCCCCTGTTCTGTCCGGCCCGCAATACCTGCGCGAAGGCCTCAAACTGGTCTTGAGCCCGGGCCTGCGCCTGTTCGTGCTGCTGCCGCTGGCCATCAATCTGGTGCTGTTCGTCGGATTGATCTATCTGGCCGGTCACCAGTTCAGCCTCTGGGTCGACACGCTGATGCCGTCGCTGCCCGAATGGCTGAGCTTTCTCAGTTACATCCTGTGGCCGCTGTTCGTGGTGCTGGTGGCGTTGATGGTGTTCTTCACCTTCACCATGCTGGCCAACGTGATCGCCGCCCCATTCAACGGTTTCCTCGCGGAAAAGGTTGAAGTGGTGGTACGCGGCACCGACGACTTCCCGGCCTTCAGCTGGGGTGAACTGATCGCCATGATCCCGCGCACCCTGGCCCGGGAAATGCGCAAGCTCGGTTACTTCCTGCCCCGGGCGATCGGCCTGTTCATCCTCTCGTTCATCCCGGTGGTGAACATCGTCGCCGCACCGCTGTGGCTGCTGTTCGGGGTGTGGATGATGGCAATCCAGTACATCGACTACCCGGCGGACAACCACAAGCTCGGCTGGAACGAGATGCTCGCCTGGCTGCGGCAGAAACGCTGGCAGAGCATGAGCTTCGGCGCAATCGTCTATCTGGTGTTGCTGATTCCGGTGGTCAACATCCTGATGATGCCGGCCGCCGTGGCTGGCGCGACACTGTTCTGGGTGCGCGAGCGCGGGGCCGAGGCGCTGGTTCAGGAAAAAGCCTGAACCCCGCCTCGGGTTCGTATCGTTTCAGCGAAAAATGACCCACAAGCCCAACAGCACCATCGCCCATAACAAAAGACCCGGCACGATGATCAGGAAGTTCCAGACGTTGAGGCGATTGTTGCTCTGGCCTTCAGGGTCATTGGCGGCCAGGTTGATCAGACGCTGGCCTTCACTGGCCACATAGGCTCTGACAGGCAACAGGGCTACAGCATATGCCGCCAGATAAGCCAGGTTCTCGAATTGACCGGATAGCTTTTCGAGTACCGCAGCAGCCAGAGTCAATACAACAAAGACTGTCGCCCACTGTTCAAGGTCCCAATCTGACTTGCGCCCGCTGTCGTGGATCGCCTTGTCGGCCTGGCGGAAAAGCCTGTGGACGAAGAAGATGTAAAACAGTCCTCGCGCCAGCGGCCACGATTCTTCCTGGGTCCGCTGCTTGTACAGACTCCAGTTCTTGTAAGACCAGTAGTAGAAGTACAAACCGAAACTGAGCACCGACAGCAAAATGAACTTCCAGCGGGCGACCACGTAAAACCCGCTCGCTTGTACATCCTCGCTCAACAGATTCGCCTCGGGCGGCGCATAAGCATTTTCAGTCATGACTCTCTCCCTGATTGAAGTATTCGAAAGGCTAACGACCGCCCCCGCTAAATGTTGAGGCCCTGCCAAAAAAGCCTGTCATCAATCCATCATCAACCCGACACAATGACGACATGGCCTCAGCCGACACTGAGGTCATGACGACAGCTCTACATATCACCCTCATCAGCGAAACCTTCCCACCGGAAATCAACGGCGTGGCCAATACCCTTGGCCGCTTGTGCGACGGCTTGCGCGCACGCGGGCATCGGGTGGAACTGGTGCGACCGCGTCAGGCCGACGATCCGCAGCGAAGTGAAGATGACTCGCTGCTGCTGTGCCGAGGCTGGCCGTTGCCGGGTTACCCGGGGTTGCAATGGGGTCAGTCATCGATGCACAAGTTGCTGCGGCGCTGGACGCGCCAGCGCCCGGACGTGCTCTATATCGCCACCGAAGGCCCGCTCGGGTTGTCGGCATTGCGCGCGGCACGGCGTCTGGGGATTGCCGTGGTCAGCGGCTTTCATACCAATTTCCAGCAGTACACCCACCAATATGGGCTGGGTTTGCTGACGCGCTTGCTCACCCACTATCTGCGCTGGTTTCACAATCGTTCGGCCCTGACCCTGGTGCCGAGCGTCAGCCAGCGCCTGGAACTGGAGCGCCGGCACTTCGAGCGCCTGGCGCTGCTGTCGCGAGGTGTCGACAGTCAGTTGTTTCACCCGGCCAAGCGCCTGAATGCCTTGCGTGAGCAATGGGGTCTTGGCGAGCAGGACATTGCGGTCATTCACGTAGGACGCCTGGCGCCGGAGAAAAACCTCGGCCTGCTCAAGCGCAGTTTCGAAAAGCTCGCCGGTACGTATCCACAACGCAACCTGAAGCTGATCGTGGTCGGCGACGGACCGCAACGAATGGCACTGGAGAAGGAACTGCCCGAGGCGATTTTCTGCGGCTCGCAACGGGGCGAAGCACTGGCAGCGCACTATGCGTCGGGGGATGTGTTTCTGTTTCCGAGCCTGACCGAAACCTTCGGCAACGTCGTGCTGGAAGCGCTGGCCTCAGGCCTTGGGGTGGTGGCTTACGATCAGGCTGCGGCGGCCCAGCATATTCGCCATGGCTACAACGGCGTGCTGGCGATGCCCGGGGATGAAGAGGCGTTCTGCGAGGCAGCGGCGTGGCTGCTGGAAGAAGACGAAAGGTTGCGCTGCGTACGCCTGAACGCACGCCAACACGCCAGCCGCCAGGGTTGGGCGGCTATCGTCGAACAGTTTGAAAACCATTTGTTGGGGGCTTGCCGCGACCTGCGCGACAAGCCTCCCACAACGATCAAACCAGCGTCATCAACGCCTCACGGCTGAACGGCAGAATGTCCTGCTCGCGGCCTTCGCGCACTTTCAGCGCCCAGTCCGGATCCACCAGCAGCGCACGCCCCACTGCCACCAGATCGAACTCGTCGTTGTTCAGACGCTCCAGCAGTTTTTCCAGACTGGCCGGTTGCGCGACCTTGTCGGTGTTGACCATGAACTGGAGGAACTCGCCGTCGAGGCCGACGCTGCCGACGGTGATGGTCGGTTTGCCCGTCAGCTTGCGTGTCCAGCCAGCCAGGTTCAGGTCGGAACCGTCGAATTCCGGCTCCCAGAAACGGCGCGTCGAGCAGTGGAAAATGTCCACGCCGGCGTCGGACAACGGCTTGAGGAATTCGCCCAGCGCTTCGGCGGTTTGCACCAGACGCGCGGTGTAGTCCTGCTGTTTCCACTGCGAGAAACGGAAGATGATCGGGAAGCCTTCGCCCACCGCCGCGCGTACGGCCTGGATCAGCTCGATGGCGAAACGCGAACGGTTGGCCAGGCTGCCACCGTATTCGTCAGTGCGCTGGTTGCTGCCTTCCCAGAAGAACTGATCGATCAGGTAACCGTGGGCGCCGTGGATTTCCACGCCGTCCATGCCGATGCTTTGGGCATCTTTCGCCGCTTGGGCGAAGGCTGCGATCACGTCCTGGATGTCCTGTTTGGTCATGCCGTGTACGACGACCTGACCATCCTTTAGTTTTTCCGACGGGCCGTAACCCGGCACGCTTGCGTCCGGCTCGGTGCCCAGACGGCGCACATTGCCGACGTGCCACAGTTGCGGAACGATCTTGCCGCCTTCGGCGTGTACCGCGTCCACAACCTTTTTCCAGCCAGCCAACGCCGCTTCACCGTAGAAATGCGGCACGTTCGGGTAACCGTTGGAAGCCTGATGGCCGACGGTAGTGCCTTCGGTGATGATCAGACCGACGCCGGCCGCCGCGCGGCGACGGTAGTACTCGATCACTTTGGAATTGGGGACGCCACCCGGGGAAAACGAACGGGTCATCGGTGCCATGACCACGCGGGTCGGCAGTTCGAGGGCACCGAGCTGGAACGGTTTGAACAGGGCTTGCACGGGCATGGGAGGCTCCACGAAAAATTGATCGACGGGCATGCGATTCATATGACGGCGATAATATGTTTAGTTCCACCCAGCCGATAGCACTATTGATCTGAATGATTAAGGGTCAAAAGGCAGGCGAAAAAAATCGCAGCTCGATGGCTGCGATTTTGGTGCTTCAGCTCAGGGCTTTTTCAATCGCCGTGATCACCGAAGGATCATCCGGCGCCGTGCGCGGCGAGAATCGCGCCAGCACCCGACCGTCCTTGCCGAGCAGGAATTTCTCGAAATTCCAGGTGATGTCACCGGGAAACTCCGCGCCCTCGCCCGCCAGCAGACGGTACAGCTGATGGCGGTCGTGACCGTTGACTTCGAGCTTTTTCGACAATGGAAAACTCACGCCATAGTTGAGGCTGCAGAATTCCTGGATCTCCTGCTCACTGCCCGGTTCCTGGCCGGCAAACTGGTTGCACGGCAGGCCCAGCACACTGAAGCCTTTGCCTTTGTATTGCTGATAAAGGTTTTCCAGTGCCGCGTACTGTGGGGTCAAGCCGCATTTGGAGGCGACGTTGACCACCAGCACGACTTGGCCCTTGAAGGGTGCCAGCGGTAGCTCCTGGCCATCCAGGGCTGTCAACTTAAGGTCGTGAAAAGCACTCATGACGAACTCCAGATTCCCGTTTTCTACTCGAAACAGCCACTTGGCGAGACCACCAAGGACAGCCGCGGACTAAAAAGGCGCCCTCGGGCGCCTCTCCAGTACTCGAAAGCTTAGCGCAGAAAATCAGTGGTGATGGCCACCTTCGCCATGGACGTGACCATGAGCGATTTCTTCCTGGCTGGCATCACGGATGGCAACGACCTTCACTTTGAAGTTCAGGCGCTGACCGGCCAGCGGGTGGTTGCCGTCGACAGTGACGTCGTCGCCGTCCAGGTCACGAATGGTGACGATCTGCATCTGGCCGTCCGGCGCCGAAGCGTGGAACTGCATGCCGACTTCCAGCTCGTCAACGCCTTCGAACATGCTGCGGCTCAGGGTGCTGACCAGTTCGGCGGCGTATTCGCCGTAGGCATCTTCCGGCTCGACGGAAACGTCCAGCTCGTTGCCGACTTCTTTACCTTCCAGGGCTTTTTCCAGGCCCGGGATGATGTTGCCTGCGCCATGCAGGTAGACCAGCGGAGCGCCGCCGGCGGAGCTGTCGATGACCTCACCAGCGTCGTTGGTCAGGGTATAGTCGATGGAGACAGCCTTATTGGCGGCGATCAGCATGGGGCGAGACCTTTTGCATAAGAATGAAGAACGGACAAGTCTAAACAAGGATTTGCCCGAAAGCGAACAGAACCCGGACAGACGGGATCGATTGGCGCCCGTGACCGTCAGCGGATTCCATCAGGATGAGGAAGGCCAGTGGGTCGCCGAGCTCTCCTGCGGCCACACCCAGCACCTGCGCCACCTCCCGCCCTGGCAGTCCCGGGCGTGGGTGCTGAACGCCGCGCAACGTATTGAAAAAATAGGCCAACCCTTTGCTTGCGGTTGGTGCGCACAAGGCTCGGTTAGCGATAACCTTGGCGACTGAATTGCGGCAGATCGGCACACAGAGACGATCGCCATTGCCATGCACCCTTAGAGAATCCGCATGCAAACTTTTTTTATCGCGCCCACCGACTTTGGTGTGGGTCTGACCTCCATCAGCCTCGGGCTGGTGCGTACGCTGGAACGGGCCGGGCTGAAAGTCGGCTTCTTCAAACCGATCGCCCAGCCGCATCCGGGCGACACCGGCCCTGAGCGCTCCACCGAGCTGGTGGCCCGCACCCACGGCCTGAAACCGCCGCAGCCACTGGGCCTGGCCCACGTCGAGCGGATGCTCGGCGACGGCCAGCTCGACGAGTTGCTTGAAGAAATCATCACTCTCTACCAGCAGGCCGCCATCGGCAAAGACGTACTGGTCGTCGAAGGCATGGTGCCGACCCGCAGCGCCAGCTACGCCGCGCGGGTCAACCTGCACCTGGCCAAGAGCCTGGATGCCGAGGTGATTCTGGTCTCGGCCCCGGAAAACGAAGTGCTGACCGAGCTGTCCGGCCGCGTCGAGTTGCAGGCGCAGTTGTTCGGTGGGCCGAAAGACCCGAAAGTCCTCGGCGTGATCCTCAACAAGGTCAAGACCGACGAAAGCATGGACGCCTTCGCCGCGCGTCTGAAAGAGCATTCGCCATTGCTGCGCACGGGGGATTTCCGTCTGCTCGGCTGCATTCCGTTCCAGCCTGAACTCAACGCCCCGCGCACCCGCGACGTCGCCGACCTGATGGGCGCCCAGGTGCTCAACGCCGGCGACTACGAAACCCGGCGCATGACCAAGACCATCATTTGCGCCCGCACCATGCGCAACACCGTGGATCTGCTCAAGCCCGGCGTGCTGGTGGTGACCCCCGGCGATCGCGACGACATCATCCTCGCCGTCAGCCTCGCGGCCATCAACGGCGTACCGCTGGCCGGCCTGCTGCTGACCAGCGACACCCTGCCCGATCCGCGCATCATGGACCTGTGCCGTGGCGCGTTGCAGGCTGGCTTGCCGGTGCTGTCGGTGAGCACCGGCTCCTACGACACCGCCAACCTGCTCAACGGCCTGAACAAGGAAATCCCCGTCGATGACCGCGAACGTGCGGAGATCATTACCGACTTCGTCGCCAGTCACCTCGATGCCAACTGGCTGCACCAGCGCTGTGGCACGCCACGGGAAATGCGCCTGTCGCCGGCGGTGTTCCGCTATCAATTGATTCAACGCGCCCAGGCCGCCAACAAACGCATCGTCTTGCCCGAAGGCAGCGAGCCGTTCACCGTGCAAGCGGCGGCGATCTGTCAGGAACGCGGGATTGCCCGTTGCGTGCTGCTGGCCAAACCGGCGGACGTCGAAGCCGTCGCCCGGGCCCAGGGCATCGTGTTGCCGCCGGGGCTGGAAATTCTCGATCCGGACCTGATCCGTGAGCGCTACGTCGAACCGATGGTCGCCCTGCGCAAGAGCAAAAGCCTCAACGCGCCGATGGCCGAGCAGCAATTGGAAGACACCGTGGTGATCGGCACCATGATGCTGGCGCTGGATGAAGTCGACGGGCTGGTTTCCGGCGTCATCAACACCACCGCCAACACCATCCGCCCGGCCTTGCAGTTGATCAAGACGGCGCCGGGCTGCACGCTGGTGTCGTCGGTGTTCTTCATGCTGTTTCCCGAAGAAGTACTGGTCTACGGCGACTGCGTGATGAACCCGCACCCGAGCGCCAGCGAACTGGCGGAGATCGCCCTGCAAAGCGCCGACTCGGCCGCCGCCTTCGGCATCACCCCGCGCGTGGCGATGATCAGCTACTCCAGCGGCGAATCCGCCACCGGCGAAGAAGTCGAGAAAGTCCGCGAAGCCACCCTGCTCGCCCACGAACAACAGCACTCGCTGCTGATCGACGGGCCGTTGCAGTACGACGCCGCCGCCAACGAAACCGTGGCCCGGCAACTGGCGCCGAACAGCCAGGTGGCCGGTCGCGCCACGGTGTTCGTGTTCCCCGACCTGAACACCGGCAACACCACCCACAAAGCCGTGCAGCGCAGCGCCGATTGCGTGAGCCTCGGCCCGATGCTGCAAGGCCTGCGCAAACCGGTGAACGATCTGCCGCGCGGCGCGCAGGTCGATGACATCGTCTACACCATCGCCCTGACCGCGATTCAGGCTGCCAACCGACCTCTGGATATCTGACCCGATGCTGGCTTTTCTCCCTGCCACCCTGCGCGGCGTAATCGCCGCGCTGCTGCTGGCGCTGAACACGATTCTGCTGTGCTCGTTCCTGTTTCTCGTGGCACTGATCAAAGTGCTGCCGTTCGACCTCGCACGCCGCGCCTCACGCTGGCTGATGAGCCACACCCACGAAGCCTGGATCAGCAACAACAAAGGCTGGATGAACCTGGTGCGCCGCACCCGCTGGCACCTCAGCGGTCTGCAAGGTCTGGACTACCAGCACTCGTACCTGATCACCAGCAACCACCAGAGCTGGGTCGACATCCTGGTGCTGCAATACGTGCTCAACCGACGCATCCAGCCGTTGAAGTTCTTTCTCAAACAGGAACTGATCTGGGTCCCGGTCATCGGCCTGGCGTGGTGGACACTGGGCTTCCCGTTCATGAAGCGCTATTCAAAAGCCTATCTGCAGAAGCACCCGGAAAAGAAAGGCAAAGACCTCGAAACCACCCGCAAGACCTGCGCGAAATTCCGCGACAATCCGGTAGGCATCTTCAACTTCGTCGAGGGCACACGCTTTACCGAAGGCAAGCATGCGCAGCAGCAATCACCGTTCAAATACCTGCTCAAGCCCAAGGCCGGCGGCATCGCATTCGTGCTGGATGCGATGGGCGAACAGCTGGAATCGATCGTCAACGTCACCATCCACTACCCGGGCGGACGCCCTGGCTTCTGGGATCTGTTGTGCGGCAACGTCCGAGACGTAGTGGTGCACTTCGAAGAACTGAAAATCCCACCGCAGTTCATCGGCAAAAACTACGACCAGGACGGCGAATACCGCCTGCAATTCCAGGGCTGGATCAACCAGCTGTGGCAAGACAAGGATGCGCTGCTGGAGCAGATGCACCGCGAATATCCCAACCGACGCTGATCCCCCCTGTGGGAACACCTGAAAGAAATTGATCGCCTGTCAGGCCGCCATCGCCAGCAGGCTGGCTCCCACAGGAAAACAGTTAGCTTTTAACTTCCCACCACTCAACACAATGAGCGTTAGCTCGAGTACCGCTCTTGACGTGCCGGCCCCTTCGGCCGGCTGAGTGGAGGGATTCATCCGGGGGTGGGAGCGCAGCGACCGTGCGGCGCAGCCGCATGCATCGAGAGGAGGTGCAGCGAAGCAAACCGTAGGCGATGCCCCCGGATGAATCCCGTAACGAAGGAACCCCGAGCCCCAGCGAGGGGCCGAACGCAGGGGCCAAGCCTTTTGCTTACTTTTCGGCGTTTGGAAAAGTGAGCCGCTGTAAGAGCGGAACCGCCAGCGGCAACACCCGCAGAAACGGATATTCACCCAAAACTCCAAGAGCCTGATCGGCCCAAAGGCCGTCATCGCTAGCAGGCTAGCTCCCACAATCGACCGAATTGGCCCGAAATAAAAAGCCCGCCGATAATCACTCCGGCGGGCTTTTTCATTCGCAGCTAACGCTTAAATCGCGCCACGCTTGCGCAGCAGATCCAGCACCTGCTTGACGCTTTCATCCAGCGACAGCGACTGGGTGTCGATCACCAGATCAGCATCCAGCGGCACATCATACGGGAAGGATTCGCCCGGAATGTTGTCGCCACCCGCAGCATACAGACCTTGCGGATCACGCTCGGCGCAAACAGTCGGCGAGGCCTGGACATAGACCGTCAGCAGACGCTCCTTGCCAATCAGATCCTTCGCCTGTTCACGGCCTTCGGCGCTCGGCGCGACGAACGCCGCAAGCGTCAGCAGACCCGCTTCGTTGAACTGACGCGCCACATGCGCGGCACGACGCCAGTTCTCGGTGCGACCGGCGCGATCCTGCGGCAGACCCTTGTTGAGATCGTGACGCAGGTTCTGGCCATCCAGCACAAACACCGCACGCCCCAGATCGAACAGCTTGCGCTCGACCGCGTATGCCAAGGTGCTCTTGCCAGCACCGGACAGGCCGCTGAACAGCACGGTAGCCGGTTGCTGACCGAAACGCTGAGCGCGTTCTTCGGTCGCTACATGGGCCAGTTTGCCGTGATGCGTAGCCGTACCGTGGGTCACCGGCTGGGCGACGATCATGCCGGCGCCGACGGTGCCGTTGGTCAAACGGTCGATGACGATGAACGCGCCGGTGGTGCGGTTGCTGTCGTAACCGTCGAGGGCGATCGGCGCGTCGAGCGCGATCTTCACCTTGCCGATTTCGTTGAGCTGCAACGCGCTCGCCGGGCCCTCTTCGAGGGTGTTGACGTCGACCTTGTTGACGATGCTGGCGATGGAGCCCGGCACGTAACTGGTGGCGCGCTTGATGTCGTATTTCTTGCCCGGCAGCATCGGCTCTTCAGCCATCCATACCAGCATCGCTTCGAAGCTGTCGGTCACTGGCGGAACGTTGTCGGCGTGTACCAGCAGGTCGCCACGGGAGATGTCGATCTCGTCTTCCATGGTCAGCGTCACGGCCTGGCCAGGGCCGGCGTGTTCCAGTTCACCTTCGAAAGTGACGATGGATTTCACGCGGCTGCTCTTGCCCGACGGCAGCACCACGACCTCGTCGCCCTTCTTGACGATGCCGCTGGCCAGGGTGCCGGCGAAACCGCGGAAGTTCAGGTTCGGACGGTTGACGTACTGCACCGGGAAACGCAGATCGGTGAAGTTGCGGTCGCCCGCCACTTCCACGGTCTCGAGGATTTCCATCAGCGACTGGCCGGTGTACCACGGCGAGCGCTCGGACTTGTTCACCACGTTGTCGCCCTTCAGAGCGGACATCGGCACGAAGTGCATGCTGGTCGGCTTCATCTTCAAGCCTTCGGCGAACTTCAGGTAGTCGGCCTTGATCGACTCGAACACGCCCTGATCGAAGCCCTTGAGGTCCATCTTGTTGATGGCAACAACGATGTGCTTGATGCCCAACAGGGATGCGATAAAGCTGTGGCGGCGGGTCTGGGTCTGCACGCCGTAACGGGCGTCGACCAGGATGATCGCCAGGTCACAGGTGGACGCACCGGTGGCCATGTTGCGGGTGTACTGCTCATGGCCGGGGGTGTCGGCGATGATGAATTTGCGCTTGGCGGTGGAGAAATAGCGGTAGGCGACATCGATGGTGATGCCCTGCTCGCGCTCGGCCTGCAGGCCGTCGACCAGCAATGCCAGGTCGATGTCGTCACCGGTGGTGCCGACTTTCTTCGAGTCGCGGGTGATGGCTTCGAGGTGATCTTCGTAGATCATCTTCGAGTCGTGCAGCAGGCGCCCGATCAGGGTGCTCTTGCCGTCATCGACGTTACCGCAGGTCAAAAAGCGCAGCAGCTCTTTACGTTCGTGCTGGCCCAGGTAGGCGAGGATGTCCTCGCTGATCAAATCAGATGCGTGGCTCATTGCATTCAAGCTCCGAGCTGTAAGCTTCAAGCGGCAAGCTTGTCGGCGTACAGCTAGTCAGAAATTTTGTTAATCAACCCGCCCAGCATTCGAGAAAGCTCGCGAGTTTCCATAATCCAGTTTTCAGCCAGCGGGTCTGCGATATATGCAATGTCTCGAGCAATAAGGACCTGGGTTCGCAACTCCCCACAAGAGCCTTTCGCAACCCAAAGAAAATGAATTTTTTCTCTGGTACTACGACGCTCCATGCCCTCGGCGATATTGGAAGGCACTGAAAGTGCTGAGCGGGTGATTTGGTCCTTGAATCCAAAATCCCCACATCGTGCGAACTCTCTGTAGATCCCCACTGCCAGACACTTGCTTCGCTGCCAAACAACCAGCTTCTCGAAATCCATTACGAGCCATCCGATTCCGGCTCACAGCAACCGTCTGCAAGCACCAAACTGCAAAGTTACGCGTACCGCCTTTAACTTGCAGCTTGCGGCTTGTAACTCGAAGCTTAAAAGTACCCCTGACGTTTCTTGTCTTCCATCGAGCCTGCGCCATCGTGGTCGATGACCCGGCCCTGGCGCTCGGAAGTTCGCGTCAGGAGCATTTCCTGAATGATGTCCGTCAGGCTTTCGGCCTCGGACTCCACCGCGCCCGTCAACGGGTAGCAGCCAAGGGTACGGAAACGCACTTTCTTTTTGACGATGCGCGCCTTGTCCTCATCGGACAGGTGCTCGAGGATGCGCTCGTCGTCGATCATGATCAGCGTGCCGTTCTTTTCGATCACTTCGCGTTCGGCGGCGAAGTACAAAGGTACGATCGGGATGCCTTCGAGGTAGATGTACTGCCAGATGTCCAGCTCGGTCCAGTTCGACAGCGGGAACACACGAATGGATTCGCCCTTGTTGACCTTGCCGTTGTAGACGTTCCACAGCTCGGGACGCTGGTTCTTCGGGTCCCAGCGGTGTTTGCTGTCACGGAACGAGTAGACGCGCTCCTTGGCGCGGGACTTCTCTTCATCGCGACGGGCACCGCCGAAAGCGGCGTCGAAACCATGCTTGTCGAGTGCCTGCTTCAGGCCCTCGGTCTTCATGATGTCGGTGTGCTTGGCGCTGCCGTGGGTGAACGGGTTGATGTTCTGCGCCACGCCATCGGGGTTGATGTGAGTGATGAGGTCCAGGCCAAGCTCTTCGACCATCTTGTCGCGGAACTTGTACATTTCCTGGAATTTCCAGCGGGTGTCGACGTGCATCACCGGAAACGGCAGTTTGCCCGGGAAGAACGCCTTGCGTGCCAGATGCAGCATCACGGCGGAGTCTTTACCGATGGAGTACAGCATCACCGGGTTGTCGAACTCGGCGGCCACCTCGCGGATGATGTGGATGCTTTCCGCCTCCAGCTGTTTCAGATGCGTCAGTTTGTCGACCATGGCTACTCACGAAAGCTATCTTATGAACGGCCAGCGGGCCGTGTTCGAGCGGGGAATCCTAGCACAGCGACCCCTTCTAATCAGGACGCCAACTAGATCGAAAGGGTATATGAATATGCCTGCCTGTTCGGGCGCTCAGATCGGATTCGGGCAATCGATAAAGATGTGCTCCAGCGCAAAACGTTTCGCCAGATAATCGCCCAGCGCCTGCACGCCATAGCGTTCGGTGGCGTGGTGGCCGGCGGCGATGAAGCTGATGTCGTTTTCCCGGGCGCTGTGGAACGTCTGCTCGGAGGCTTCGCCGCTGAGGAACAGATCGACGCCGGCAGCGATGGCGTTGTCGATGTAGCCCTGACCGCCGCCGGTGCACCAGCCAACACGGCGGATCATCGCACTGCCTTCGACCAGCAGCGGCTCACGGCCCATGACTTCCTGCACTTTGCGAGCGAAGTCACGCGGAGTCATCGGCTCGCTCAGTGAACCGACCAGACCGACGATCTTCAGGTTGTCCGGATCCAGCGGCCCTTCGACGGTGATGTCCAGCTGACGGGCCAGTTGCACGTTATTGCCGACGTCCGGGTGCAGATCCAGCGGCAGGTGATAACCGAGCAGGCTGATGTCGTGCTTGAGCAGCGTCTTCAGACGGCGCTGCTTCATGCCGGTGATGCACGGGTTCTCGCCCTTCCAGAAATAACCGTGATGCACCAGCACCAGATCGGCTTCGGCTTCGACGGCGGCATCGAGCAACGCCTGGCTGGCGGTGACGCCGCTGACAATGCGCATCACCTGCGGACGGCCCTCGACCTGCAGCCCGTTGGGGCAATAATCGGCAATTTTCGCACTGCCGAGGTAACGGTCGGCTTCTTCGACCAGGGTGCTCAGGGCGACGGCCATGAAAGACTCCTAAATATCCCGTTCAGAGGCACGCGCGGCCTCGTATAATGCGCGACATTATGGGCGGTCTGACCCCGCCTGCAACTTTTCCAGGACGTGCTTAATGCTCAAGGCGCTGCGTTTTTTCGGCTGGCCGCTGTTGGCCGGCGTGCTTATCGCTCTGTTGATTATTCAGCGTTACCCGCAGTGGGTCGGGCTTCCGAGCCTCGACGTCAACCTGCAACAGGCCCCGCAGACCACCAGCGTGCAGCAGGGGCCGGTGTCCTATGCCGACGCGGTGAGCATCGCCGCGCCGTCGGTGGTGAATCTCTACACCACCAAAGTCATCAACAAGCCGAGCCATCCGCTGTTCGAGGATCCGCAGTTCCGCCGTTTCTTCGGTGACAACTCGCCGAAGCAGAAGCGCATGGAATCGAGCCTCGGCTCCGGCGTAATCATGAGCCCGGAAGGCTACATCCTGACCAACAACCACGTCACCAGCGGCGCCGACCAGATCGTCGTGGCGCTCAAGGACGGTCGCGAAACCCTGGCCCGAGTGATCGGCAGCGATCCGGAAACCGACCTCGCAGTCCTGAAGATCGACCTGAAGAACCTGCCGGCGATCACCGTCGGACGCTCCGACAATATCCGCATTGGCGACGTCGCACTGGCGATCGGCAACCCGTTCGGGGTCGGCCAGACCGTGACCATGGGCATCATCAGCGCCACCGGCCGTAACCAGCTGGGCCTGAACAACTACGAAGACTTCATCCAGACCGATGCGGCGATCAATCCGGGCAACTCCGGTGGTGCGCTGGTCGACGCCAACGGCAACCTGACTGGCATCAACACTGCGATTTTCTCCAAGTCCGGCGGCTCGCAAGGCATCGGCTTCGCGATCCCGGTGAAACTGGCGATGGAAGTAATGAAGTCGATCATCGAGCACGGTCAGGTCATTCGCGGCTGGCTGGGCATTGAAGTGCAACCACTGACCCAGGAACTGGCCGAGTCGTTTGGCCTGTCCGGGCGTCCGGGGATCGTGGTGGCGGGGATTTTCCGCGATGGCCCGGCCCAGAAGGCCGGCCTGCAACTGGGTGATGTAATCCTGAGCATCGACGGCGAACCGGCCGGTGATGGCCGCAAGTCGATGAATCAGGTTGCACGGATCAAGCCGACCGACAAGGTCACGATTCAGGTGATGCGCAATGGCAAGGAGTTGAAGCTGACTGCCGAGATCGGCCTGCGTCCGCCGCCGGCACCGATGAAGGAAAAAGAAGAGTAAGACTCGCCCCAAATGGCTATGAAAGCGGGGGCGTTCGCGCCGCCCCCTCACCCAGACATGCAATGTGTCTGAATGTCCTTTGATTGCGTTCGCGATAACTTTCCAAACCAATGAATCTAACTCACCTGTCAGATATGACAGGTGAGCTCAGTTCGTCTGTCTATTAATGTTGAGCTTCCGCCACTCGGCCACAGAGAGTTGAGTTTGATCCCATCAACTTCGTTTCTGAAAGGAAGAACCATGACAACTCAACAACCGTACGATTTCAAAAAACTACCAGACAGCAAGGATGAACCAAGCTTCGACATTGGAGAGGCCAACATCGAATGGCAGGGTAAAAGGCTTACGTCGAAAATTGTTTTCTTCAATAGCGGCTTGATGACCGCAAATTACATAAAACCGGCTGACGGCTCACCCGAGGGGGGGACAGACAATGATGTCTTTCTCGTTAGCCTGCTTGCCAAAACACAATATAACTTTCAACAGTTTTACGAACGCGGCGTTACAGACCATCATTTTGGCTGGGCTTTAAAGTACGAAAATAAACTGCACTATCCTAGAACCGGCTCGACCACCGGAACATTCTCAACTGGTTACAGAAGTATTGACGCAACCATTGAAATGATTTCCGAGAGCGGCGATGTTGCAAAAATTACATTCAAAGCCCAAAAACGTCTCGAATAAGTCTGTTCAAGAACAGAGCTATGACCGCTGATCCGCACAGTCCCCGCCGACAAAGCGGGAACTGTGCTTATTCAACAATCATAAATCGCCGAGCCCATCGATCAACGCCTGATTCTGCTCCGGCGTACCGATCGAGATCCGCAGGAACTGGGCAATCCGCTCCTGCTTGAAGTGGCGCACGACTCCCTCTGATTGAGTGCAGAATTATCGCAAAAAGTTCTAAAAACCTATCATTTATGACAGTAGCTAACCGAATCACATGAAACTAGCATCACCAGTGCAACAAGTTTATTAAACGCCTCTTAAAAAACAGCTCCTTACAAAGGAATGAAAATCATGGCTTCGGTTAAACAAGTCGGCCACTTTACTGTGCGAATTGAGGGCGGCTCGCCCATAGATTTCAACAATGTAGAGCGGCATGAATTTTCGGAAAACAACGGCGGTTATCTAGCAGGAACAAACAACGGAGAAGCTATTTTCATCGGGTATGCCCAAAGCGCGAAGCCGAATACAGAGTCCACCTACCTCTACACGGATGATTTCGAGAACAAACCCCACATCAATTGGACTTTGGACTATGGCAGCAAGCGTTATAGTGCAGTAACAGGACGAGTGACCGTAAAGTTCTCCCACAACCTGGAGGCCTCCGGATCATTTGATTTTACCGATGGGAGTGGCAAAAAAATCGAAGGAAAATTTGAAATCAAGTGGAATTAGCGCAGTAAATCAGAAAGAGACTTTGCATCAATCTGATTGATACAACGCCTACCCTTCAGATCTAATCAGTACCCGCAAAGCACTGACAAAAAAAAGAAAATATAATTCTTAAAGAGGATTCCATGTTTATCCCTGCAACACGGAATCCTCTGCATTTTCTATAAAAATTTAGAGGTCGCCCAGACCGTCGATCAACGCCTGATTCTGCTCCGGCGTGCCGATCGAGATCCGCAGGAACTGGGCAATCCGTTCCTGCTTGAAGTGACGCACGATCACGCCCTGCTCACGCAGTTTGGCCGCCAGCCCTGCCGCATCGTGTTGCGGATGCCGGGCGAAGATGAAGTTGGCCGCTGGCGGCAGTACTTCGAAGCCCTTGGCCTGCAACTGCGCAACCACCCATTCGCGACTCTCGATGACCAGTGCGCAGGTCTTGTCGAAGTATTCGCGATCCTCGAACGCCGCCGCGCCGACATTCACAATACGATTAAGAACAAGAGGGCGGGTTATATCCTTTTTGTCAGGCAGACTGAGGAAGGCCGGATAAAACAGTATAAAAAACTGTCATTTTTATCAGTAGTCGAGATATCCGCCAAGTCATATCCTCATTTCCGTCAATGGACATCTCTAATATAACAAAGGAATCCAAACATGATCACCTCACATAAAAACACTAAAGAAAAGATGGATCAAACTCGTGAGACCTCGAAGAGCACAGGGACATTTCATCTAAAAGTCGATAACAAGGAATACAATGTCGATACTGTTGAGTATGACAACAACCCTGAAATGCACATGATACGGGCAGGTAATTCAGATGGAACAGTCAAAGTAGATATTGACTTCCTAAGTGGCTATGGAACCGAATTGATTGAGCTAGGTGAAGGGTGGGGCAGAAATACGGGAAGAGCACTTGTAACTATTGCAGGCGTTGAATACAAGAGCATAAGCGGCCAGATGATAATCAAATTTGATCACAGCGTTCAAGCAACGGGAGCGATGTCCTTCAATGCAGCCGACGGCAAGGTAGTTTTGGGCTTGTTCGATATCAAACACGGCTAATAACCAATATATATCCGCACACTCAAGCCGTATCTTCCAGTTGTTGATGTTCCGGATCAGCGGCATCACAACCAATACGAGCCTCGCCCGCGAAGAACAATGGCGCAGTATAGCTGTTACATCGGGCCATCGTTATTCGCGGGCAAGACTTGCTTTATAGATTTACAAGATCACCCAGGCTGTCGATCAACGCCTGATTCTGCTCCGGCGTGCCGATCGAGATCCGCAGGAACTGGGCAATTCGCTCCTGCTTGAAGTGGCGCACGATTACGCCCTGTTCACGCAGTTTGGCTGCCAGCCCTGCCGCATCGTGTTGCGGATGCCGGGCGAAGATGAAGTTCGCGGCCGACGGCAGCACTTCGAAGCCCTTGGCCTGCAACTGCGCAACCACCCATTCGCGACTATCGATGACCAGTGCGCAGGTCTTGTCGAAGTATTCGCGATCTTCGAACGCTGCCGCCGCGCCGACGTTGGCCATACGATCGATCGGGTAGGAGTTGAAGCTGTTCTTGATCCGCTCCAGCGCCTCGATCAGGTCCGGATGGCCGACCGCCAGACCGACCCGCAGGCCCGCCAGCGAACGGGACTTGGACAGGGTCTGGGTCACCAGCAGGTTCGGATAACGGTCCACCAGGCTGATCGCAGTTTCTCCGCCGAAGTCGATATAGGCCTCGTCGACCACCACCACCGAATCCTGGCTGGCCTTGAGAATCTGCTCGACCGCTTCCAGCGCCAGCAGGCAACCGGTTGGTGCGTTCGGATTAGGGAAGATGATCCCGCCGTTCGGCTTGGCGTAGTCCGCCGGGTTGATCTGGAACTGCGCGTCCAGCGGCACCGAATCGAACTTGACGCCGTAAAGGCCGCAGTACACCGGATAGAAGCTGTAGCTGATGTCCGGGAACAGGATCGGCTGATCGTGTTGCAGCAGACCGTGGAAGATGTGCGCCAGCACTTCATCCGAACCGTTGCCGAGGAACACCTGATTGCTTTGTACGCCGTAGTACTTGGCGACGGCGTTTTTCAGCAGATCGCTGTTCGGGTCCGGGTACAGGCGCAGGTTGTCGTTGAGTTCGGTCTGCATCGCCGCCAGGGCTTTGGGCGACGGGCCGTACGGGTTTTCGTTGGTGTTGAGCTTGACCAGACGGGTCAGCTTCGGCTGCTCGCCCGGCACGTAAGGCACCAGATCCTTGACGAACGGGCTCCAGAATTTACTCATGTTCAGTTCCCCTTCACTTCGTCTTTGATGCGGTATTCGGCGCTGCGCGCGTGGGCGCTCAGCGATTCGCCACGGGCCAGGATCGAGGCGGTCTTGCCAAGTTCCGAAGCACCGTCTTCGGAGCAGAAGATGATCGACGAGCGTTTCTGGAAGTCATACACGCCCAGCGGCGAGGAGAAACGCGCGGTGCCGGAGGTCGGCAGCACGTGGTTCGGACCCGCGCAGTAGTCGCCCAGCGCCTCGGAGGTGTGGCGGCCCATGAAGATCGCGCCGGCGTGGCGGATCTGCGGCAGCCAGGCCTGCGGGTCGGCGACCGACAGCTCAAGGTGCTCCGGCGCGATGCGGTTGGCGACTTCGATGGCCTGGGCCATGTCGCGCACGTGAATCAGCGCACCACGACCATTGATCGAAGTTTCGATGATGGTCGCGCGATCCATAGTCGGCAGCAGTTTGTCGATGCTGGCGGCGACCTCGTCGAGGAACTCGGCGTCCGGGCTGACCAGGATCGCCTGGGCATCTTCGTCGTGCTCGGCCTGGGAGAACAGGTCCATGGCGATCCAGTCCGGATCGGTGTGGCCGTCGCACACCACGAGGATCTCCGACGGGCCGGCGATCATGTCGATGCCGACCTGACCGAATACGTGACGCTTGGCCGTGGCGACATAGATGTTGCCCGGGCCGACGACCTTGTCCACCTGCGGCACGCTTTCGGTGCCATAGGCCAATGCGGCAACGGCTTGCGCACCACCGATGGTGAACACGCGGTCGACGCCAGCGATGCACGCCGCCGCCAGCACCAGTTCGTTGACTTCACCGCGCGGGGTCGGCACCACCATGACCACTTCGGTCACGCCGGCGACCTTGGCCGGAATCGCGTTCATCAACACCGACGACGGGTACGACGCCTTGCCACCCGGCACGTACAGCCCAGCACGATCCAGTGGCGTGACTTTCTGGCCCAGCACCGTGCCATCGGCTTCGGTGTAGCTCCAGGAGTCCTGCTTCTGTTTTTCGTGATAGCTGCGCACGCGGGCGGCGGCTTTTTCCAGCGCTTCGCGTTGCGGGACAGTGATGCGGGTCAGGGCCAGCTCCAGACGCTCGCGCGGCAGGATCAGATCCGCCATCGAGGCGACTTCGAGGCCGTCGAATTTCTGGGTGAACTCGACCAGTGCCGCGTCACCGCGCTCGCGCACAGCCTTGATGATGTCCAGCACTCGCTGATTGACCGAGTCGTCAGACACACTTTCCCAGCTCAGCAGATGATCCAGATGATGCGCGAAATCCGGGTCAGCAGCGTTGAGTCGGCGAATTGCAGTCGGTGCGGTCATAGCGAGAGCCTCATAGGAATGGCAAAAACTCAGGCGCCCTAACTTAGCAGTCGTTTCCGCTTGGGCACCTGAGATTCTGGCTATGAGGCGGATAGACGGGCGCGACTTAACGTCGCGCAGGTACATCAGCCGCGGTGTCGAGACTCCACTGCCTTGCGCAGGGTGTCGATCAACGCCTGGATTCGGGCGTGTTGCATTTTCATCGAAGCTTTATTGACCACCAGACGCGAGCTGATCGTGGCGATCAATTCCTGGGGTTCCAGGCCGTTGGCACGCAGGGTGTTGCCGGTGTCGACCACGTCGATGATCTTGTCGGCCAGACCGATCAGTGGCGCCAGCTCCATCGAGCCATACAGCTTGATGATGTCGACCTGACGGCCCTGCTCGGCGTAGTAACGCTTGGCGACATTGACGAATTTGGTGGCGACGCGCAGGCGGCCCTTGGGCTCGACCGCGCCGACCTTGCCGGCGGTCATCAGCTTGCACTGGGCAATCTGCAGATCCAGCGGCTCGTACAGGCCCTGGCCGGTGTATTCCATCAGCACGTCTTTACCGGCAACGCCGAGGTCGGCCGCGCCATGCTCGACATAGGTCGGCACGTCGGTGGCCCGCACGATCAACAGGCGAACGTCTTCCTGGGTCGTGGGGATGATCAGCTTGCGGCTCTTGTCCGGATTCTCGGTCGGCACGATGCCCGCTTCGGCGAGAAGTGGCAGGGTGTCGTCAAGGATGCGGCCCTTGGACAGTGCGATGGTCAACATGGGAAACGTCAGTCCTTATCAAGGTACTCATGCCCGGTCGCAATCGGCGCCGGACATACATCGAGGGCGTTGCCACCCCCGATCAAAACGAATTCAACGGACACTTCCCTGTGTCCAGATGCAGCGACTAGCCCGGAACGCGACGGATCCTGGCGCCCAGCATCTGCAGTTTTTCCTCGATGCACTCGTAACCACGGTCGATGTGGTAGATGCGGTCGATCAGGGTATCGCCTTCAGCCATCAGGGCCGAGATCACGAGGCTTGCCGAAGCCCGCAGGTCGGTAGCCATGACCGGCGCGCCCTTGAGGATTTCGGTGCCGGTGACGATGGCCGTGTTGCCTTCGACCTGGATCTTGGCGCCCATGCGGTGCAGTTCGTACACGTGCATGAAGCGGTTTTCGAAGATCGTCTCGATCACGGCACCGGTGCCTTCGGCAATGGCGTTGAGCGAAATGAACTGCGCCTGCATGTCGGTCGGGAACGCCGGGTACGGCGCAGTGCGCACGTTGACCGCTTTCGGCCGCTTGCCGTGCATGTTCAGCTCGATCCAGTCTTCACCACAGGTGATTTCTGCGCCGGCTTCACGGAGTTTTTCCAGAACGGCTTCGAGGATGGTCGGATCGGTGTCCTTGACCTTCACACGGCCACCGGTAACCGCAGCGGCCACCAGGTAAGTGCCGGTTTCGATACGGTCAGGCATGACCTTGTAGAAGGCCGAGCCCAGACGCTCGACACCGTCGATGGTGATGGTGTCGGTGCCGGCACCGGATACCTTGGCGCCCATGGCGTTAAGGAAGTTCGCCAGGTCGACCACTTCAGGTTCGCGAGCGGCGTTCTGCAACACGCTGCGGCCCTTGGCCAGAGCGGCAGCCATCATGATGTTCTCGGTACCGGTCACGCTGACGGTATCGAAGAAGAAATGCGCGCCGCGCAGGCCGCCCTCAGGCGCCTTGGCCTTGATGTAGCCGCCTTCGACGTCGATGACCGCGCCCATGGCTTCCAGGCCACGGATATGCAGGTCGACCGGACGCGAACCGATGGCGCAACCGCCAGGCAGTGCAACTTCGGCTTCACCGAAGCGCGCAACCATCGGGCCCAGCACCAGGATCGACGCACGCATGGTTTTCACCAGTTCGTACGGAGCGATCAGGGTCTTGATGGTGCGCGGGTCGATTTCGACGCTGAGCTTCTCGTCGATCACAGGCTCGATGCCCATGCGACCGAACAGCTCGATCATGGTGGTGATGTCGTGCAGGTGCGGCAGGTTGCCAACGGTAACCGGGCCATCGCACAGCAGGGTGGCGGCCAGGATCGGCAGGGCGGAGTTCTTCGCCCCGGAGATGCGGATCTCGCCATCAAGACGAGCGCCACCGGTAATAATCAATTTATCCATAAGAATCTCGACGCCCTAGGGCTCAGGTGCGCTCGGCCCAGGCCGCGCTGCTGAAAAATTTCATAGTGACCGCGTGGATGCTGCCATCGGCGATCCAAGGGTTCAAATGGGCATAGATGCTTTGCTGACGCTTGACCGGGCTCAACGCCGCCAGTTCATCACTAATCACGTTCAGCTGAAAGTTGCAGCCTTCGCCTTCAACTTCCACCAGCGTTCCTGGCAGCTTTCCTTCAAGGAAGCTCTTCACTTCTACGGCCTGCATGCTCAACCTCAATCGGCGCCCTGTGCGCACGGGTCGGACATCATACAAAAAAGCCCCGCGCCTGCGAACCCCGCTGCGCAGGACTCTGACGGGGGGCTTCTCTATTGATGCGGGTTCAGGGTTGCGCCAACAGCTCGGTCAGTTCGCTGACCTGAGCAATTTCGCGCATATCTTCAGGCATCCCGCGGATGCTGACCGCCTTGCCGGCGGCCTTTGCATCGCGAATGAAGCACAGCAGCAGCGACAGACCGACGCTGCTGGACTTCTCCACCGCCGAGCAATCGATCACCAATGCTGGCGCGGTGCACGACTTGATCAGCGCCCGGCCCTGCTCGCGCAGGTCAGGGCCGGTGCGGTAATCCAGCACACCGCTGAGCTGCAGCTCGCTGGCTTCGTCCAGACGAATGGCCGACTCGGTCATTGGGCAGGCTTCTCGTTCTGCTCGGCCGACTGCTTGGCCTTGGCGACTTCCCCGGCCCAGCCGTTGATGGTCTTGTCCAGATCGTTGCCATTGCGTTGCATCGCGTCGGCGAACTGGTCACGGAACAGCTTGCCGATGTTGATGCCGTTGATGATCACATTGCGCAGTTTCCACTCGCCGTTGATCTTCTCGAGGGTGTACGACACGGGATAGATCGCGCCGTTGTTGCCCTGGACGGTCATGCCGACGCTGGTGCGGTCGCCCGACTCATCCTTGGGCGCATCCACGGTGATGCCCTGGTTGTTGTACTCGAGCAAGGCGTTGCCGTAGAACTGGAACAGGCCGCGCTTGAAGTTTTCCTCGAAGGTCTTCATCTGCGCCGGGGTTGCCTTGCGCGAATACTTGACCGTCATGATGCTCTTGGAAATGCCCTCGGCATCGACCACAGGGCCGACGATGGTGTTCAGCGCCGTATAGAAATCCTGCGGATCCTGCTTGTACTTCTCTTTATTGGCCGCCAGGTCGGCGAGCATCCGGTTCGTGGTGTCCTGAACCAGATCGTGCGCCGATTGTGCCGCCACGGCGTTAGCCACCAGCGGCAGTGCCGCAAGCAACACCAACAGGCCACGTCGCAAGGTAGAGATCATTCAAAAGCTCCTCATTTGGCGTCTTTGCTAACGGTATTGAGCAGGAATTTACCGATCAGGTCTTCCAGTACCAGAGACGACTGCGTGTCGTGGATGGTTCCACCATCCTTGAGGCGGGTGTCTTCGCCGCCCACGCTGATACCGATGTACTTCTCGCCCAGCAGACCCGCTGTCAGGATAGATGCTGTGGAGTCGGTCGGCAGATTGTCGACGCTTTTGTCCACTTGCAGGGTTACCCGACCGGTGAAGCTGTCGCGGTCCAGATCGATCGCGGTGACCTTGCCGATGGTCACGCCCGCCATGGTCACTTTGGCTCTGACCGTCAAACCGGCGATATTGTCGAAATACGCGTAAAGCTTGTAGGTATCGGTGGTCGAAGTCGGAGACAGGCCACTGACCCGCAGGGCCAGCAGCAACAAAGCCAGGATCCCTGCCAGCAGGAACAGGCCGACACCGATTTCCAGGGTGCGGTTTTGCATCAGAAATCTCCAAACATCAAAGCGGTCAGAATAAAGTCCAGGCCGAGTACTGCCAGCGAGGCGTAAACCACGGTCTTGGTGGTGGCACGGCTGATCCCCTCGGAAGTGGGTTCGCAGTCATAGCCTTGAAATACGGCGATCCAGGTGACGACAAAAGCGAATACTGCACTTTTGATGATGCCGTTGAGCACATCGTCACCGAAGCTCACGCTGTTCTGCATGTTCGACCAGTAGGAACCTTCGTAGACACCCAGCCAGTCAACGGCGACCCACGAACCGCCCCAGATGCCGACCACGCTGAAGATCATCGCCAGCACCGGCAGGGAAATGAAGCCGGCCCACAGACGCGGGGCAATGATGTACTTGAGCGGGTCGACCCCGATCATTTCCAGGCTGGACAGCTGTTCGGTGGATTTCATGTTGCCGATTTCCGCCGTCAGCGCCGAACCGGCACGACCGGCGAACAACAGCGCGGTCACCACCGGCCCCAGCTCACGCAACAGGGTCAGCGCCACCATCTGCCCGACAGCCTGCTCCGAACCGTAACTCGACAGAATGTTGAAGCCCTGCAGCGCCAGTACCATGCCGATGAAAATCCCGGACACCACGATGATCACCAGCGACATCACGCCGACGGAATGCAGCTGCTTGACCAGCAGGCCAAACCCGCCGCCGATGCCGCCTCGCCCGAGCAGGGCATGAAACAGGAACAGGGTCGAACGCCCGAACACTGCGACGCTGTCGATTCCGGCGAGGCCGAAACGACGCACACGCTCCATTAATGTAATTCTGCGCATCAGCGGCGCTTCCCCAGAAGATCTGCGCGGTAATCCGGCGCTGGAAAGTGATACGGCACCGGGCCGTCGGGTTCCCCGGTCATGAACTGGCGGATACGCGGATCGTCCGAGCCCATCAGTTCGTCCGGCGTGCCCTGCCCCAATACCTGGCCATCACCGACCACATAGATGTAGTCAGCAATGCTCGCGGTTTCGGCGAGGTCGTGGGACACCACGATGCTGGTGATTCCAAGCGCATCGTTGAGCAGACGGATCAGGCGAACCAGCACACCCATGGCGATCGGATCCTGGCCGACGAACGGTTCGTCGTACATGAGGATCTGCGGATCGAGGGCGATGGCCCGGGCCAGGGCGACCCGGCGCTTCATGCCGCCGGACAGCTCGTCAGGCATCAGCTCGATCGCACCGCGCAACCCCACTGCCTGCAATTTGAGCAGGACGATGTCGCGGATCATCTCGTCCGGCAGGTCGGTATGAACACGCAGCGGGAAGGCGACGTTCTCGAACACATCGAGATCGGTGAACAGCGCACCGCTCTGAAACAGCACGCCCATGTGCTTGCGCGCATCGAACAGATCGCTGCGCGACAGCTTCGGCAGGTTCTGGCCGTTGACCCAGACCTCGCCCTTGGATGGCCGCAACTGGGCGCCCATCAGGCGCAACAGTGTGGTCTTGCCACACCCGGAAGGCCCCATGATGCCGGTGACCTTGCCGCGCGGGATGCGGATATCGACGTTATTGAAAATGCTCCGCGCACCGCGCTTGAAGGAGACTCCCTTCAGCTCGACCGCGTAGGCGTTATCGGCACTCATCTAAACTCCTTGCGATGCAGCCTCTCACTCGGACGCCTGGCTTTCTGAGGAAAGCCCCTACATCCCGGGCAGGCCGAACTGGCGGCGAACTATATCACTGCAAAGGGCAAGCGCCCAAGGCCTGCACCGGTCCGCATTCTGCGAGTTGAAGGGCTCGAAGCCTTATTTGCAGAGTTTTGGTAACGAGGAATGACAAAGCGCGACGAACTTGCGTGAGGCTTTTCAACATAACCGCTATAATCGCCGCCTTTTAATCGGGCTATACAATTTCTGACATGAGCCAAACCAGCGACCTGATTCAATCGGCACAACGCACCATCCGCCTCGAAGTGGAAGCCGTACAAGGCTTGTTGCCCCATATCGACGCCGATTTCGTACGCGCTTGCGAGATGATTCTGGCCAGCAAGGGCCGTGTTGTCGTGGTCGGCATGGGCAAGTCCGGGCACATCGGCAACAAGATTGCCGCGACCCTGGCCAGCACCGGCACCCCGGCGTTTTTCGTACACCCGGCCGAGGCCAGTCACGGCGATATGGGCATGATCACCCGTGACGACGTGATCCTGGCCCTGTCGAACTCCGGCTCCACCAACGAAATCGTCACCCTGCTGCCACTGATCAAGCGCCTGGGCATCCAGCTGATCAGCGTCACCGGCAACCCGCAGTCGCCGCTGGCCAAAGCGGCAGAGGTCAATCTCAACGTGCACGTCGAGCACGAAGCCTGCCCATTGAACCTTGCGCCAACCTCCTCGACCACCGCCGCATTGGTCATGGGCGACGCCCTGGCCGTGGCACTGCTGGAAGCGCGCGGTTTCACCGCCGAAGACTTCGCCTTTTCCCACCCGGGCGGTGCATTGGGCCGACGCCTGCTGCTGAAAGTGGAAAATGTCATGCACGCCGGTCAGGAACTGCCACAGGTACAGCGCGGCACCCTGCTCAAGGACGCGCTGATGGAAATGACTCGCAAGGGTCTGGGCATGACCGTCATTCTTGAAGCGGACGGCAAACTGGCCGGGATCTTCACTGACGGCGACCTTCGTCGCACCCTGGATCGCAGCATCGATATCCACAGCGCCACCATCGACCAGGTGATGACCGTGCACGGCAAGACCGCCCGCGCCGAGATGCTCGCCGCCGAAGCCCTGAAAATCATGGAAGACCACCGAATCAACGCGCTGGTTGTCGTAGATGAAGAGGATCGCCCGATCGGCGCCTTCAACCTCTCCGATCTGCTGCGCGCAGGAGTGATGTAAATGAGCACCGATCTGCTGCAACGCGGCAAGGCCATCAAACTGGCGGTTTTCGACGTCGACGGCGTCCTCACCGACGGGCGCCTGTACTTCCTTGAAGACGGAAGTGAATTCAAGACCTTCAACACGCTCGATGGCCAGGGCATCAAGATGCTGATGAACGCCGGCGTACAGACCGCCATCATCAGCGGTCGCAAGACTCCGGTGGTCGAGCGTCGGGCGAAGAACCTGGGGATCCCGCACCTGTTTCAGGGTCGCGAAGACAAACTGGTCGTTCTCGACGGTCTTCTGGAGCAACTGGGCCTAAGCTATGAACAAGTCGCCTATCTCGGTGACGACCTGCCCGACCTGCCGGTGATCCGTCGCGTGGGGCTGGGCATGGCCGTGGCCAACGCAGCAGCCTTCGTGCGCGAACACGCTCACGGCGTCACCCACGCCCGTGGCGGCGAAGGTGCCGCCCGCGAATTCTGCGAACTGATCCTGCGCGCCCAAGGCAGCCTCGACGCCGCCAACAATGCGTATCTGTGAGTCCAACCATGTTTAGCAAAAAGTTTCGCAACATCCTGCTGTTCGGTTGCATCGCGGCGATTTTCGGTGCGGTCGGCTACTGGAACATCAGCCCGGAACGCTTCCTCGACAAACCGCCGGTTTCGGCAGAGGAAAGCCCGATCGACTGGTACGCGACCAATACGCACACGATCCAGTACCTCGAAGACGGCAAAGTGCAGTACGAAATGACGTCCGACAAGGCCGAGCACGTCAAGGCAACCGACATTACACTGGTCACCAAGCCCGATCTGAACATGTTCCGTGGCACCGACTTCCCGTGGCACGTGACCAGCGAACGCGGTGAAGTGAACTCCGGTGGCACCGAGGTCGAGCTGATCGACTCGGTACGCGTCAAGCGCACCGACGAAAAGAACCGCGACACCCTGATCACCTCCACTCGCATGACGGTGTTCCCGCAGCAGCAATATGCGCAGACCCAGCAACCCGTTAGAATCGACGGCGCTGGCGGTGTATCGACTGGCGTAGGAATGAAAGCGTATTTGAAGGAAAGCAGGATACACCTGCTATCGAACGTAAGAGGACAGTATGAGGCTCGTTAAAACCCTCCCTATTTTGCTCAGTCTGGGCGCAGCACTGGGAAGCGTGAGCGCCTGGGCTCTGCCGAACGATCAAGAGCAGCCAATCCGTATTCAGGCCGACGATGCCCAGCTGGACGACAAGAACGGCGTTGCTACCTATAAAGGTGACGTAATCATCACTCAGGGTTCGATGATCGTCAAAGGCAACACCGTGACCATCACCCGCACCCAGACCGGCGATATCGACGTCGTGACCTCGGTGGGCAACCTTGCCTACTTCGAGCAGTTGCAGACGGCGGGCGACACCAAGCCTGTACAGGGCTGGGGCGTGACCATTCAGTACCACGCCGCGCAAAACCGCGTTGTGCTGATCGACAAGGCGAAAGTCGTCGACAAGGACAACAACACCACTCAGGGCGAGAAAATCGTCTATGACACGGTGAAGAAACTGGCCAGCGCCGGTCGAGCCACTGGCAGCAAGGTCACCGAAGCGCGTCCGCGCATCGACATGGTGATCCAGCCGAAGAAGAAAACCGACGAGAAAACCCAGTAATGGCAACTCTGAAAGCTCAGCACCTGGCCAAGGCCTATAAAAGCCGCCAGGTCGTGCGCGACGTCAGCCTGTCGATCGACAGCGGTCAGATCGTCGGCCTGCTCGGCCCGAACGGCGCCGGCAAGACCACCTGCTTCTACATGATCGTCGGCCTGGTCCAGGCCGATCAGGGTCGCGTATTGATCGACGATCTGGACGTCAGCCATCAGCCGATGCACGGTCGCGCCAAGGCCGGTATCGGCTATCTGCCGCAAGAAGCGTCGATCTTCCGCAAACTGTCGGTAGCCGACAACATCATGGCCATCCTTGAGACCCGTCAGGAGCTCGACAAGGCCGGTCGTCGCAAGGAGTTGGAAAGCCTGCTGCAGGAATTCCATATCAGCCACATCCGCGACAACCTCGGCATGAGCCTGTCCGGTGGTGAGCGCCGTCGCGTGGAAATCGCCCGCGCACTGGCCACGGCACCAAAGTTCATCCTGCTCGACGAACCGTTCGCCGGTGTCGACCCGATCTCGGTCGGCGACATCAAGCAGATCATCCACCACCTCAAGGCCAAGGGTATCGGTGTATTGATCACCGACCACAACGTCCGTGAGACGCTGGATATCTGCGAAACCGCCTACATCGTCAATGACGGCCAGTTGATCGCCGAGGGCGACTCCGCGACCATCCTCGCCAACGATCTGGTGAAGGAAGTCTATCTGGGTCACGAGTTCCGCCTGTAAGCGCGACAGCATCCGACCAGCCGTCCGGGTGCTGTAACGTTGAAGCGCCTTTTTTATACGCTTTTATTGTTACAGCGCTCTAGGCAAACACGACAGTTTCAGGCATATAATTTGCTTAAGTTTGGCGCTCCGGCGCCCTGTAGTGGATGGCGCATAGCGCCGGCGAATAAGGTGTTAAGCCCCTGCCATGAAACCATCGCTAGTCTTGAGAATGGGCCAGCAGCTGACGATGACACCGCAGCTGCAACAGGCCATACGCCTGCTCCAATTGTCGACCCTGGATCTGCAACAGGAAATCCAGGAGGCTCTGGAATCCAATCCGATGCTCGAACGCCAGGAAGACGGCGACGACTTCGACAACTCCGATCCCATGGCCGACAACGCCGAACAGAAGCCCAACACCGAGATCCAGGAACCCTCCTATCAGGAGACCGCGCCGACAGTCGATAACCTCGAAGACGGCGAATGGAACGAGCGAATCCCCAACGAACTGCCCGTCGACACCGCCTGGGAAGACGTCTACCAGACCAGCGCCAGCAGCCTGCCGAGCAGCGACGATGACGAGTGGGACTTCACCACCCGCACCTCCGCCGGCGAGAGCCTGCAAAGCCACCTGCTGTGGCAGTTGAACCTGGCACCGATGTCCGACACCGATCGCCTGATCGCTGTCACCCTGATCGATTGCATCAACAATCAGGGCTACCTGGACGAAACCCTCGAAGAAATTCTCGACGCCTTTGATCCGGAACTCGACATCGAACTGGACGAGATCGAAGCCGTCCTGCACCGCATCCAGCAATTCGAACCGGCCGGCATCGGCGCACGCAACCTGGGCGAATGCCTGCTGCTGCAATTGCGCCAGCTGTCGGCCAAGACCCCTTGGCTGGCCGAAGCCAAGCGCCTGGTCACCGATTACATCGACTTGCTCGGCAGCCGCGACTACAGCCAGTTGATGCGCCGCATGAAGCTCAAGGAAGACGAGCTGCGTCAGGTCATCGAACTGGTGCAGAGCCTCAACCCGCGCCCCGGTTCGCAGATCGAATCCACTGAAGCCGAATACGTGGTGCCTGACGTCATCGTGCGCAAGGACAACGAGCGCTGGCTGGTCGAGCTGAACCAGGAGTCGGTGCCGCGCCTGCGGGTCAACGCCCAGTACGCCGGTTTCGTGCGCCGCGCCGACACCAGCGCCGACAACACCTTCATGCGCAATCAGTTGCAGGAAGCCCGCTGGTTCATCAAGAGCCTGCAAAGCCGCAACGAAACCCTGATGAAAGTGGCCACCCAGATCGTCGAGCATCAGCGCGGTTTTCTGGAGTACGGCGACGAAGCCATGAAGCCGCTGGTCCTGCACGACATTGCAGAAGCGGTTGGCATGCACGAGTCGACGATTTCCCGCGTAACCACGCAAAAATTCATGCATACCCCACGGGGCATATATGAGCTGAAATACTTTTTCTCCAGCCATGTGAGCACCTCCGAGGGCGGTGAATGCTCGTCCACGGCGATCCGCGCGATCATCAAGAAACTGGTTGCCGCGGAAAATCAGAAAAAGCCGTTGAGTGACAGCAAGATCGCTGGTTTACTGGAGGCACAAGGCATTCAGGTGGCTCGCCGCACGGTCGCCAAGTACCGCGAATCCCTCGGGATCGCGCCTTCGAGCGAACGCAAGCGGTTGATGTAAGCCACGTTACAGCGTTCCAGTGGCAGGCTCTTCGGCCTGCCGCTTTATGCACTGGCAACGAAGGAGAAGCTGTATGCAAGTCAACATCAGTGGACACCAACTGGAAGTTACCCAGCCTCTGCGCGAGTACATCGAGCTCAAGCTCAAGAAGCTCGAAGGGCATTTCGACAAGATCACCAACGTGCAAGTCACGATGTGCGTCGAAAAACTGAAGCAGAAAATCGAAGCCACGCTGCATATTCCCGGCAATGAGGTCGTCGCAAACGCGGAACATACCGATATGTACGCTGCGATCGACGCGCTGACCGACAAGCTTGATAAACAACTCAAAAAGCATAAGGAAAAGACCCAGAGCCTGCTTCAGGGCGCTACCGGTCGATAACCCCCACCCCCATGATCCGACTTGAAAGTATCCTGACCCCCGGCCGTTCCCTGGTGAACGTGCCGGGCGGCAGTAAAAAGAAAGCCCTGGAACAAATTGCCAACCTGATCGCCCGGGAAGTTCCGGATCTGGAGATGCAAGATGTATTCGAGGCATTGATTGCCCGTGAAAAACTGGGCTCCACCGGTTTTGGCAACGGCATCGCCATTCCCCACTGCCGCCTCAAGGGCTGCGAAGCGCCGATCAGTGCGCTGATGCACCTTGATGCCCCTATCGATTTCGACGCTATCGACGGCGCGCCCGTGGACCTGCTCTTCGTCCTGCTGGTGCCGGAAGCCGCCACCGATGCGCACCTGGAGCTGTTACGCCAGATCGCCAGCATGCTCGACCGCAAGGACGTGCGCGACAGACTGCGTAGCGCGCCTAGCAACGAAGCCTTGTACCAGGTTGTACTGGAAGAACAGAACAGGCCGTAACCATGCGCTTGATCATTGTCAGTGGCCGTTCCGGCTCGGGTAAAAGTACCGCCCTGGATGTCCTTGAGGACAACGGTTACTACTGCATCGATAACCTGCCGGCAGGTCTTCTGCCGGATCTGGCCGAACGTGCGCTGGTTCATACCGAAATGCTCCAGCCGCTGGTGGCCGTCTCGATCGACGCCCGCAACCTGCCGAGTCATCTGTCACGTTTTCCAGAGTTGCTCGAGGAAGTGCGCAGCCGGCATATCCAGTGCGATGTCCTGTACCTCGACGCCGATGACGAAACGTTGCTCAAACGCTTTTCGGAAACTCGTCGTCGTCACCCGCTCAGCAACGCCAACCGCTCGCTGGCCGAAGCCATCGACGACGAAACCGCCCTGCTGGGCCCGATTGCCGATCTGGCCGATCTGAAGGTCAATACCACCAATCTGAACCTCTACCAACTGCGCGACACCATCAAGCTGCGCCTGTTGAACCAGCCGGAGCCGGGTACCGCGTTTCTGGTGGAGTCTTTCGGTTTCAAACGCGGCATGCCGGTGGATGCGGATCTGGTGTTCGATGTACGCTGCCTGCCGAACCCGTACTGGAAACCGGAACTGCGCGCGCAATCCGGTCTCGATCAGCCGGTCGCCGAGTATCTGGCGGCGCAGCCGGAGGTCGAGGAGATGTACCAGGACATTTATACGTATCTGAACAAATGGTTGCCGCGCTTTGCGGCGAGCAACCGCGCTTACGTCACCATTGCCATCGGCTGCACCGGCGGGCATCACCGTTCCGTTTACCTGACCGAACGTCTTGGCCAGGCGCTGCAGAAGACCCTGAAGAACGTCCAGGTTCGCCACCGCGACCTCAGCTAAAGGATTCACAACGCGATGCCTGCTCGGGAAATAGAAATCATCAACAAGCTGGGCCTGCACGCCCGCGCATCGGCAAAATTCGTCGGAGTGGCGGGCCAGTTTCCCGATTGCACGATCAGAGTCGGCCGCACACCGGACACCACGGTTGACGGTAAAAGCATCATGGCGATGATGATGCTCGCTGCGGGCAAGGGCACCAAAATCCACCTGAGTACCGAAGGTCACCAGGAACAGGAAGCCATGGACGCGCTGGTGACACTGATCAACAACTACTTCGACGAAGGCGGTTGAAACGCCTGAGGCGAAGTAGCCCGCTCCCTCCCCCGGTTCATCCCAACGCCGTATCCATCACCATCATCAGACAGAAGCCGATCAGCAATCCCAGACTGGCCAGCTTCTCGTGACCATTGCGTCGCGACTCGGGGATGACCTCGTGAGTCACCACCAGCAGCATGGCACCAGCCGCCAGCGCCAACCCCAAGGGCAGCAACAGTTCGGCAAGACTGACCAGCCACGCACAGAGCAGCGCAAATACCGGTTCGACCAGACCTGACGCTGCGCCAATCAAAAACGCCTTGACCCGCGACATCCCGGCGCCGGCCAGCACCAGTGCAATCACCAGCCCTTCCGGCACATCCTGCAAGGCAATGCCCATCGCCAGACTTTCTGCGTCAGGCATTCCACCGCCCGCCGAGACACCGACCGCCATGCCTTCCGGGATGTTATGGGCAATGATGGCGAACACGAACAACCAGATCCGTGGCGGAATCACCGGATGTTCGACGGTGCCGATGAGCATTTCCGGCGAGGCCCCCGACACACGGCGATCAACCAGATACAGACCGAACGCCCCGAGCATGATGCCGAAGCAAATCAGGCCGCTGGCGCCCCATGGGCTCAGTCCCAGACTTTCGGCGGCGGCGATTCCCGGCACGATCAGTGAAAACGCGGTCGCCGCCAGCATTACACCGGCGCCAAAACCCAACAGCGTATCGCCCAGCGCCTGGGGCATGTTGCGGATTACCAGCACCGGAACAGCCCCCAGCGCGGTGCCGAGGGCGCAAATCGCGCCGCCCTGCAATGCCCGCGACAACCTCGGCTCCAGATTCAGCCAATCGAGTCCGTGTGCGACCAACAGGGACATGCCCGCCAACAGCAGCAGCGAACCGATTGCGTAACGAAACATACGCCCACTTCCGATCGCCAGTGTTTCAGTGCCCATAGTCAGCCTTGGATTGTTTTTATAGGGACTTAAACCATCGCGGCCTGATAGCGCGCAGCAACTTGCGGCCAGTTGATCACGTTGTAGAACGCGCTGATGTATTCCGGCCGACGGTTCTGATAACGCAGGTAGTACGCGTGTTCCCACACGTCGAGCCCGAGAATCGGCGTGTTGCCGTTCATCAGCGGGCTGTCCTGGTTGCCGCTGCTTTCCACCACCAGTTTCTTGTCGGGCATGACGCTGAGCCACGCCCAGCCACTGCCGAAACGGGTCAACGCGGCTTTGGTGAAGGCGTCCTTGAAGCTGTCGAGGCCACCCAGCTGCTCATCGATCGCCCTGGCCAGCGCACCGTCCGGTTTGCCACCGCCGTTGGGCACCATCACTTCCCAGAACAGCGAATGGTTGGCATGACCGCCGCCCTGGTTGATCACCGCCGCGCGGAGCTTTTCCGGCAGTTGCTGGACGCTGGCGACCAGCTTCTCCACCGGCCATTCCGCGAATTCGGTGCCCTCGACCGCAGCGTTCAGGTTGTTGATGTAAGTCTGATGATGCTTGGTGTAGTGGATCTCCATGGTTTGCGCATCGATGTGCGGCTCCAGTGCGTCGTAGGCGTAAGGCAAGGCTGGCAGGGTAAAAGCCATTTCAGTGGACTCCATGGTGATGTGGGGCAGGCACTCGGCGCGCGTTGCCGGTATCCGAGTGCAGCAAACGCTGGGTGCGCGGGTATTCGCCGTGTTCGCTGATGAAATTGAGCAGCTCGACGTAGGTCTTGCTGCTCTGGCGCAGCGCGGCTTCACGCAGGGCCGGACGCAGGCGCTCGTCCTGCATGGTCTGCAACAGCCGTTGATGAATCGCGCACAGGTACTCGGCGCTCTCCTCCGGCTGATTCAGGCGCAGGTGCAGATCGGCAAGGTTGTGATGGGAGATGACGCAAGCCGCCACCGCTTCGTCGGCATCGGCCCAGCGCTCGAACAACACCTGCGCCAAAGCCAATGCTTGCAGGTAGGCCTCGCGGGCATCGATCAGCTCGCCCAGGATGAAGCAGCGATTGGCCCGTTCGATCGTGCGTTTCCAGTGCTCCATGGTGAACCTCCAAAGCGGTTGCGGTGCTTACACGCCACCGGCGGTGAGTTTCTCGGGATTGAGCAACTCTTCCAGCTGGCTGCGCGACAGGTCGGTGTGTTCCAGCGCAACGTCGATCACCGCGCGACCCTGCTTGTAGGCCTGCTTGGCAATCTCGGCAGCTTTCTGGTAACCGATGATCGGGTTGAGCGCGGTCACCAGAATCGGGTTGCGCGACAGCGCTTCCTTGAGGCGCGACTCGTTGACCTTGAAGGTGGCGATGGCCTTGTCACCCAGCAAACGGCTGGAGTTGGCCAGCAACTCAATGCTGCTCAGCAGATTCTGGGCAATGATAGGCAGCATCACGTTCAGCTCGAAATTGCCTGATTGACCGGCGATGGTGATCACCGAGTCATTGCCGATCACTTGCGCAGCTACCATGGCGGTGGCTTCCGGAATCACCGGATTGACCTTGCCTGGCATGATCGATGAGCCCGGCTGCAGGCCCTCAAGCTCGATTTCACCGAGCCCGGCGAGCGGGCCGGAGTTCATCCAGCGCAGGTCGTTGGCGACTTTCATCAGGGACACGGCGGTGGCCTTGAGCTGGCCCGAGACGGCCACGGCAGTGTCCTGCGAGCCGATCAGGGCGAACAGATTCTTGCCAGGGGTGAACTGGACATTGGTCAACTGGCTGAGCTGGCGGCTGAACCGCGCAGCAAATTCCGGATGCGCATTGATCCCGGTACCGACCGCCGTGCCGCCCTGGGCCAGGGATTGCAGGCTTGGCAGCAAATCCTGCAGGTGACCGATATTGGCCTTGAGCTGCTGCGCCCAACCGTTGAGCACCTGACTCATGCGCACCGGCATGGCGTCCATCAAGTGGGTGCGGCCGGTCTTGACGTGATGATGGACCTGTTCGGCCTTGCGCTCGATCACCTGCACCAGGTGCAGCAGCGCCGGCAGCAGTTGTTCGTGCAGGGCCAGCGCGGCGCTGACGTGGATAGTGGTAGGAATGATGTCGTTGCTGCTCTGCCCACAGTTGACGTGGTCGTTGGCGTTCACCGGTTCGTCGAGCAAGCGGCTGGCCAGCGTGGCAATCACTTCATTGGCGTTCATATTGGAGCTGGTGCCGGAACCGGTCTGGAAGATGTCCACCGGGAAATGCCGCATGAAGTCGCCTTCCAGCAACCCTTGGGCGGCATCGCTGATTGCCTTGCCCTGGGCGGCGCTGAGCTGGTTGAGTTCAACGTTGGCGCGCGCGGCGGCCGCTTTCGCCAGAATCAGGGCGCGGATGAACTGGGTCGGCATCGGCTTGCCGCTGATCGGGAAGTTATCCACTGCGCGCTGGGTCTGCGCGCCGTAGAGAGCGTCCACCGGCACCTGCAGTTCGCCCATGCTGTCGCGCTCAATACGTGTCTTGGTCATCTGAAAATCCTTGCACCAGTTCTATGAGAGGAATCGAGGGAAGCAACTCGCAGGTCGCCAATTGCCAGGTGTAGCTTTGCCAGCGCTTGAGCCGGCACTTGCACAGCGAGAGGCGCTCCATTTCACGCAAGGGGCGCCAGGCTTGATCGAGACACAGGCTGCGCCAGTGCCACGGCAGCGCGATATCGGTGGCCGTGTCGAGCAGCAGACGGAAGGAGGTTTCAGCGATCATCCAGGGCGAAGTCGCCGTGCAGCAGGCCAGATACCGGCCTTCGGCCAGGTAGTGTTCGATCAGTCGTGGTTCGTCGGGATCCATCGCGCAACGGATCCGGCGACTCATCCAGCGCCAGCTTTCGAGATACGGCTGCTCGTGCAAGGCAGAACTCATGATCCTGGGCTCATCCGATAATGATATTTATTATTAGATGATAATGAGAACCAACACAAGGGTGGCTTTTCAGCTGCCCTGAGCAGCTGAAAAGATTTGCAGGCATAAAAAAGGCGCGCCACCCAATCGGGTGGCGCGCCTTTTTTTGTACCTGCCTGGGGCTTAGCTGCCCGCGACAGTCATCTTCTCGATCAACACCGAACCGGTGCGAATGTTGCTGCGCAGTTCCAGATCGTTACCCACCGCGACGATCTGCTTGAACATGTCCCGCATGTTGCCGGCGATAGTCACTTCCTGCACCGCGAACTGGATTTCACCGTTCTCGACCCAGAAACCTGCCGCACCGCGCGAGTAATCACCGGTCACCATGTTCAGACCATGGCCCATCAGTTCGGTGACCAGCAGGCCACGACCCATGCGCCGCAGCAAGGCGGCCTGGTCTTCATCGCCATGGGTGACGAACAGGTTATGCACACCGCCCGCGTTGGCGGTGCTCGGCATGCCGAGTTTGCGACCGGAGTATGTGCCCAGGATGTACGACACCAGTTCGCCCTTTTCGACGAACGGTTTGGCATAGGTCGCCAGGCCGTCGCCGTCATACGACGCACTGCCCATGGCACGCATCAGGTGCGGACGCTCGTCGATGGTCAGCCATTCCGGGAACAGCTTCTGCCCCAAAGTGCCTTCGAGGAACGACGATTTGCGGTACAGACTGCCGCCGGAAATCGCCGACAGGAAGCTGCCGAACAACCCACCCGCCAGTTCCGCCGAAAACAATACAGGCACTTCGCAGGTCGGCACCGGGCGCGCACCCAGACGGCTAGCCGCACGCTGCGCCGCGCGCTGGCCAATGCTCACCGGATCCGCCAGCAAACTGCCCTGGCGGTTCACGTCATACCAGTAATCGCGCTGCATCTGGCCATCGGCCTCGGCGATCATCACGCAGCTCAGGCTGTGCCGGGTCGAAGCGTAACCGCCGATGAAACCATGGCTGTTGCCATACACGCGGCAGCCCTGATGAGTGCTCAACGTGGTGCCATCGGCATTCTTGATGCGCGCATCGGCGTCGAACGCGGCTGCTTCACAAAGCAACGCCTTCTCGATGGCCTGCTCCGGCGTGATGTCCCATTGGTGGAACAGGTCGAAATCCTGAATATCCCTGGCCATCAGCGCCGCATCGGCCAACCCCGAGGCTTCGTCTTCCGACGTGTGTTTGGCAATCGCCAGCGCGGCGGCGACAGTCTCGCGAATCGCATCCGGCCCGGTGGCAGACGTGCTGGCAGAGCCCTTGCGCTGGCCGACATATAACGTGATGCCAAAACCCTGATCGCGGTTGAACTCGACCGTTTCGACTTCACGTTGACGCACCGACGTCGACAGGCCCTGCTCCAGCGACACCGCCACTTCACAGGCACTGGCACCCTGACGCTTGGCTTCGGCGATGATCTGCTCGACCTGTTCCTGCAGTGCCGGCAATGCCTGTGGGCCGACGCTTTCAACTGCACTCATGCTCATCTCCACTCAAATTCTGCTTTCGGCTGGGGCCTTCGAGCGACCGGGCCGGACAAGCGGCCCCCGACTGGTTATCATGGCGGCGTTTCTTTGCGGACTGCCACCATGGTTGATTCTTACGACGACTCCCTCGATACGGGAGAAAAAAGCAAATCCCAGGTCAAACGCGAGCTGCATGCTCTGGTTGACCTTGGCGAGCGCCTTACAACGCTCAAGCCCGACTTGCAGGCAAAACTGCCATTGACCGACGCTTTGCGCCGGGCCCTGGCCGATGCGCCCAAGCACACCGCGAACATCGCGCGTAAACGGCACTTGCAGTTCATCGGCAAACTGATGCGCGATCAGGACACTGACGCGATTCTCACCTTGCTCGATCAACTCGATGCCTCGACCCGTCAGTACAACGAGCGCTTCCACAACCTCGAACGCTGGCGTGACCGCCTGATCGCCGGTGACGATGCCGTGCTGGAGAAATTCGTCGTCGATTACCCGGACGCCGATCGCCAGCAACTGCGTTCCCTGATCCGTCAGGCCCAGCACGAGGTTGCGCAAAACAAACCTCCTGCCTCGAGCCGCAAGATCTTCAAGTACATCCGTGAGCTGGACGAGACTCAACGCGGTCTGCGCTGATATTCGCCACCGGGTGGTCGCACCGCGCGCCACCCGAAGCTCCATCCCTTCTTATGCGCCCGTGCCACCCACGGTTATCGCATCGATTTTCAGGGTCGGCTGACCCACACCCACCGGCACCGACTGCCCGTCCTTGCCGCACGTGCCCACACCGCTGTCCAGCGCCAGATCGTTACCAACCATCGACACCCGGCTCATCGCTTCCGGACCGTTGCCGATCAACGTTGCGCCTTTGACCGGTGCGGTGATCTTGCCGTCCTCGATCAGATACGCCTCGCTGGTGGAGAACACGAACTTGCCGCTGGTGATGTCGACCTGACCGCCGCCGAGATTGGCGCAATAGATGCCCTTCTTCACCGAGGCGATGATTTCCGCCGGATCGCTCTGGCCGCCGAGCATGTAGGTGTTGGTCATCCGAGGCATCGGCAAGTGTGCGTAGGATTCGCGACGACCGTTGCCTGTGCGGGCCACGCCCATCAGCCGCGCATTGAGCTTGTCCTGCATGTAGCCCTTGAGTACGCCGTTTTCGATCAGCGTGGTGCACTCGGTCGGGGTGCCTTCGTCGTCGACGCTCAGGGAACCGCGACGACCGCTCAGGGTGCCGTCATCGACGATTGTGCAAAGTTTCGAGGCAACCATTTCGCCCATACGACCGCTGTAGGCCGAGCTGCCCTTGCGGTTGAAGTCGCCTTCCAGGCCGTGGCCGACCGCTTCGTGCAGCAGCACGCCGGACCAGCCCGAGCCCAGAACCACCGGCAAGGTCCCGGCCGGTGCCGGAATCGCTTCCAGGTTCACCAGCGCCTGACGCAGCGCCTCACGGGCATAGCCCATGGCGCGGTCTTCGGCGAGGAAATAACGGTAGTCGGTACGCCCGCCGCCGCCATGACCGCCGCGCTCGCGGCGGCCGTTCTGCTCGACGATCACGCTGACGTTGAAACGTACCAGCGGACGCACGTCGGCAGCCAGACCACCGTCGGTCGAGGCCACCAGAATGCGCTCCCAGACCCCGGCCATGCTCACGCTGACCTGCTGAATTCGCGGGTCAAGCGCGCGGGTCGCCACATCGATGCGCTTGAGCAGTTCGACTTTTTCAGCGCGGCTCAAGACTTCCAGCGGATTGTCCGGCGCGTACAACTGGGCGACATCCTGGGTGCTGAACGCCTGCACCGTGCCGTTCTGCCCGGCACGGGAAATCGAACGGGCCGCACGGGCCGCCGCGCCCAGGGCCTCGAGGGTGATCGCGTTGCTGTAGGCGAAACCGGTTTTCTCACCGGACTGCGCACGTACGCCAACACCCTGGTCGAGGTTGAAACTGCCTTCCTTGACGATGCCGTCTTCCAGCGACCAGGACTCGGAAATCTGCCCCTGGAAATACAGGTCGGCCGCATCGATGCCTGGACCCGCCAGATCACCGAGCACGCCTTGCAGGCTCTCGATCGTCACGCCGCCGGGCGCCAACAGGTGATCACTGACTGAGGACAACAACTCGCTCATAGGTTTTACGCCTTAAATTCGTGTTCTGAAGCAGGTCGCTGTGCGCCCTGCGAAAAAAACCGCCGATGACCGGTCACCGGCATTCGCGCCCGGATGGACGCTTGTTCATTGCTGTCGCGCTCGGCCAGCAACACGGCTTCGCCTTGTTCCTGCTGCGCCAGCACTCGACCCCACGGATCGACAATCGCCCCGTGGCCAAAGGTTTCCCGCGGCCCCGGATGCGTCCCGCCCTGGGCTGCCGCCAGCACGTAACACTGGGTTTCGATGGCCCGCGCGCGGATCAGTACATCCCAGTGCGCCGCCCCCGTCACAGCAGTGAAGGCCGACGGTGCGGTAATCAGTTCAGCCCCGGCAGCGCGCAGTTCGCTGTACAGCTCCGGGAAGCGCAGGTCGTAGCACACCGTCAGGCCCAATCGCCCGACCGGCGTGTCCGCGACCACCACGCCACTGCCATAAGCATAGTCATCGGATTCGCGGTAACGGCCGCGATTGTCCGCTACGTCGACATCGAACAGGTGCAACTTGTCATAGCGGGCAACAAATTCGCCCTGATCGTCCACCAACAACGAACAGGCATGGGACTTGGCCTCAGGCTGCCCCAACGGCGGCAACGGCAAGGTGCCGGCCACAATCCATAACCTGAGGTCGCGGGCGGTCTGTTTCAACCACGGCAGGATCGGGCCTTCGCCAAGCGCTTCGGCGCGGCCAATATCGGCGATGTCGCGACGGCCCATGGCCGCGAAGTTTTCCGGCAGCACCGCCAGCTTCGCGCCGGCGTTGGCTGCCTGTTCGAGCAAACGTCGGGCATCGCGCAGATTGGCCAGCACATCGCTCTGGCTGACCATTTGAATCACCGCTAAAGACATGGCGCACTCCGCAAGAGGTATGCGGCCATGCTACTCCATCGGTTCAGGGGCTGGCTGTTCAAAAAGGCTTGTCGAAGGTGATTTTCGGCTCTTTCCACGGGCCTTTCACGGTGTATTTGACGCTGGCGAACCGCGCCACGCGATCGCCGATCAGCTTGTCGATCAGGAACAACGCACCGCCGACGGCCGGCGCGCCGACAATCAGCGCGGCAATCGGCAGGTTGTTGGTCACAGGCAAAGTCACCAGCAATTTGGCATCCACCTTGTCGCCCACCAGATCCAGCGTGCCGTCCAGTTCCAGGTTGCTCGAGGGGCCGGTCAACTTGATCGGCTCTTTCGTCACATAAACGCCATTGGTCGCCACCAGCAAACCCTTGACCCGGTCATAGCTCAGGCCCTTGCCGAACAGGTCGGAGAAGTCGAGCCGCAAACGCCGGCCAATCGAGTTGAAGTTGAGCAGACCAAACACCCGCAATGCCTGAGCGCCGCCCTCCACTTCAACAAACTGGCCTTTGTTGAGGGACGCATCGAGGGTACCGGAGAAGCGCTTGGTCGCCAGCCACGCCGGCGAGCCCGGCCAGCGGCCATCGACATCCATGTGGAATTCTTCGCTGGTCACGCTCGGCGCAAAGCCCCAGCCCTTGAGCACATCGGCGAGGTTCTTGCCGCCGATCCGCCCCTTGTACCAACTGGTCGTGGCACCGGGCACTCCCTCCCAGCCACCGCTGCCCTGCAGGAGGATGCCCTTGAGGCCCAGATCGAGGTTGTTCAGGGCAATGCCCTTGCCGGTCGGTCGAACCTTGAGCGACCAGCCGCCGACCAGTTCCTGGCCCTGGAACAATTGATTGATGGTGATATCCAGCGCCGGAATCTTGCTCGGATCAACCGAAGCCAAAGGGTCCGGGGCGTTTTCGTCGGCTTGCACCGTCGGGTCCGGCGCCGGCAATCGCACGTATTGCAGGTTCACCGCAATCGGCGCGCCCTTGGCGTCAGGAATGCCCGCCGTGCCTTTGGCCTGCTGGCTGTCGAGGGCCAGCGCCCAGGCAGCGGGCTTGCGATTCACCTGCACGGCTGCCTGATCCAGTGTGGTGCCGAACGCGGTGAGCTTGCCGATCTTGAAATCCGCGCTGCTGAGCAACTGTTTGGCGTTGCCGCCCGGATCCTGGCCGGCGTATTTGTCCAGCAGATCCTGCCACGGTTTTACGTCCAGCTCCGACAACACGCCACGCACCCGCAGGCCTTTGCTGCCCGGCAACACCGCTTCGCCAGCGCCGAGGAACAGCTCACCCCGACCATCGGCAAAGTTGCCCGGTGGCGCGGCGAAGGTGAAGTTGGCCAGTTGATCGTAATTGACCCAGTAACGCCGCTCCTGCCCCTGCAAGGTCATGCGGAACACCGTGTCACGCCCGACATCGGCGGCCATGCCGAACGGCGCCGGCAGATCCACCGCCACGCCCTTCAGACTGGAACTGACCATCAATTGGCTGTCGGCACCGTCCAGATTCACTTGCAACTGATATGGGATGGTCCCGGACACCGGCAATGGCTGAGTCACGCCCAGCCAGTCGGTGAGTTTCTTGACCTCGACCTGCCCTGACGCCGCGATCCGGGTCTTGAGATTGCCGGGGGCACCGTCGGCGAAGATCTGCGCGGTCACCGGCTTGTCAAAAGCCCGGGCACTGATGTTCTGTCCGCTCAGCCCTTTTGCGCTGTCGAAGCGGAAGTCGCCCTTGAGCTGGCTCAATTCAAGCTTCGGCTCCGCCAGCTTCAAGCGCGCATTGGCGGTTTTGAAGTCGACGAGAATTTTCGGCTGATCGCCCTTGGCCAATGGCACATCGAGTTTGAGCTTGCCTTGCAGGTCACCCTCGCCTTCCCAGCCGGCAAAAGTATCGGCGGTGCCAATCGGCGCCTCCTGAAGAATCTTCAGGCCATCGCCCAGCCCGCCAGCAAAGCTGCCGTCGAGGAACATGTGGCTGTGCTCGCCGCTCGGCACATGGGGAATATTGACGAAGACGTCGCCGACCTGGGTATCGAGCAACTGGCCCTTGCTGGCGAGAATGCGCACGCCGCTGTCTTCGATGAACACATCACCGTTGACCTTGCTCACGTGCGGCCAGCCCGGCTGGAAAGCCAGCTCGGCGTCGTGCACCTTGAAGAACAGACTGATGCTGCGATCCGCTTCCCCGGCGTTCTTGTTCAGCGAGCCTTGATACTGGAAGAACCCCTGATCCACCGCGCCCTTGAGAATCGCCGTACGCAGCCATTCGTCGAGGGCCGGGCTCAGGACTTGCGGCAGGTACTTGGCGGTGTAGCGACCGTCGCCATCCACCAGACCGACCCGTAGATCCATGTAGTCTTCCTGGCTGTGATCGAAATGCAGGCGGATCAGGAAGTCGCCGGCGATCTTGCCTTCCTCGCCGAGCACCTTCAGGTACGGCGCGATCAGGGTGAAACCTTCTTTATCGAGCTTCCAGGTCAACCGGGCGTTGGCCTGAATGTATTGCCACGGCTTGGCGAAGATCGGATCGAGGTGCAGGACGAAGTCCTTGCTGTCCATGCGCAACTCGCCGCCACCGAGATTGCCGGTAAGACTGCCGCTGACATTCCGTGCCGCCGGCGCGCCGTGGTAGGCGTCGAAGCCGACTTGATCGAGGTTGGCGGCGAAGCTGAATTTGCTGTCGTCGGTGGCGTTCGGCCGGAAATCCAGCAGCACGTTACGCAGACCGCCGGTTACTTTCAGGCGCTCGACCACGGTGGCGACGCCTTGGGGCAACGGGCCGAGGGCATTGAGCAAAGGGGTGATCGGCGTCAGGTCGAGCCGGTCAGCCTGCAGATGCCAGAGTTCTTCGTTCTTGTCGGTGGCGGCAGTCTGTTTGATCTGGACATGGGATTCCCAGCGGGTTTCGCCGAAATTCATCGCCAGCGAATCAAGCGTGACAATGGCTCCCTCGGAACCGCGCTGGAAATAGCCATTGAGCGCCAGATTGTTGATCTGGATCGGCTTGCGTTCAGCGTAGGCGCCGGTCAGTTGCGGCGCATTGAGACGGATCGCAGCACTCTGCAACGCCCCCTCGCGCCAGTTGACCCACAGCTCGCCACCGGCCTTGATCTCGGAGAAATTCCATTGTTGGGTCAAGCGCTCGGGTAGCCATTTTGACCAGTCGCTCTGCGGCAGGCTGACATAACCTTCCACTTCGCTGCTCTGCCACTGATTCGGACGAAGTCGTGTGCGTAGGCTCAGCGCCACAGGCTGACCGTCGGGCAGGGTCAGGCGCGCATCGAGGCGTTGGCGGCTGGACCCGGTCTTCAGATTGAGGCCGACATAAGTGAGGGTCAGCGGCGCCTGCTCCAGCGGCTGCAACGTCACCTGACTGTCGAGCACCGACAGTTGCTGAATCATTTGCATGCGGTTGAACAGTTGCTCGGGATCCATGGGCTGATCCTGCTGCACCGGCAAGCCTTCCAGCGCCCACTTTCCGTCTTCGCCTTCCTTGAGGCTGATCTTCAGACCGTTGAGTTCAAGATGGGCGATGCGCACTTCGCGGGCCAGCAGACTGGCCCAAAGATCCGGCACCGCGCGCACCCGATCCAGGCGCAAGGCGTTGGCGCCGCTGCCGACCATCACGTCGTGGGCCAGCAGGATCGGGGCAAATCCGCTCCAGTTGCCTTCCAGCTCGCCGATCTGCAGCGGCATGCCGAGGGCGGCACTGGCCTTGTCTTCGATATCGGTGCGGTATTCGGCCACCAGTGGCGTGAGTTCCCGGCCGAGACTGACGTACAACGCCATCAATACCAGAACCAACGCGCACAGGCCCAGACCCCAGCGGGTCAGTGCGGCCAAAATGCGTGTCAGACGTTCCATGTCAGTTGGCTCCCATGGCAAAAATACTGCAAAAAGCTGAGGCCAGCCGTTTCAGGAAAAAGGTGATGCAGGGGTTCAGAGCAGCACCACGTCATATTGTTCCTGGGAATACATGGTTTCCACCTGGAAGCGTATGGTGCGCCCGATGAAACCTTCAAGTTCGGCCACGTTACCGGACTCTTCATCGAGCAGCCGGTCGACGACTTTCTGGTTCGCCAGCACCCGATAACCCTCGGCCTGATAGGCCCGGGCTTCGCGCAGGATCTCGCGGAAAATCTCGTAGCAAATGGTTTCCGGAGTTTTCAGCTTGCCCCGGCCCTGACAGCTGCTGCACGGTTCGCACAACACTTGCTCGAGGCTTTCGCGGGTGCGCTTGCGCGTCATCTGCACCAGGCCCAACTCGGTAATGCCGATGATGTTGGTCTTGGCGTGATCGCGCTCCAGCTGTTTCTCCAGGGTACGCAGCACCTGGCGCTGGTGCTCTTCGTCTTCCATGTCGATAAAGTCGATGATGATAATCCCGCCCAGGTTGCGCAGGCGCATCTGCCGGGCAATCGCGGTCGCGGCTTCGAGGTTGGTCTTGAAGATGGTTTCTTCGAGGTTGCGATGACCGACGAACGCCCCGGTGTTCACATCGATGGTGGTCATGGCTTCCGCTGGATCGATGACCAGATAACCGCCGGACTTCAGCGGCACCTTCCGTTCCAGGGCTTTCTGGATTTCGTCTTCGACGCCGTACAGGTCGAAGATCGGCCGTTCACCCGGGTAGTGCTCCAGACGATCGGCGATTTCTGGCATCAGTTCGGCGACGAACTGCGTGGTTTTCTGGAAGGTTTCCCGGGAATCGATGCGGATCTTCTCGATCTTCGGGCTGACCAGGTCGCGCAGGGTGCGCAGCGCCAGGCCGAGGTCTTCGTAGATCACACTCGGTGCGCCGATGGTCTTGATCTGTTCGTTGATCTGATCCCACAAGCGGCGCAAGTAGCGGATGTCCATCAGGATCTCATCGGCCCCGGCACCTTCGGCGGCGGTACGCAAAATGAAGCCGCCGGCCTCCTTGATGCCTTCTTTGGCCACGCAGTCGCTTACCACCTGCTTGAGGCGTTCGCGCTCGGCTTCGTCTTCGATCTTCAGGGAAATGCCGACGTGGGCCGTGCGCGGCATGTACACCAGATAACGCGACGGGATCGACAGTTGCGTGGTCAGCCGCGCACCTTTGGAACCGATCGGATCCTTGGTGACTTGCACCACCAGGCTCTGGCCTTCGTGTACAAGCGCACTGATGCTTTCCACCGCAGGACCTTCGCGCAGGGAAATTTCCGAGGCGTGAATGAAGGCTGCGCGATCCAGGCCGATGTCGACGAACGCCGCCTGCATGCCCGGCAGAACCCGCACCACCTTGCCTTTATAGATGTTGCCGACGATCCCGCGTTTTTGCGTACGCTCGACGTGCACTTCTTGCAGCACACCGTTTTCGACCACCGCCACGCGCGATTCCATCGGCGTGATGTTGATCAGAATCTCTTCACTCATGGCAGGGTCTCGTTCAGGCATGTTCACGATAATGGCTGCATCTTGTCCGTTCGACGCTCATTGCGCGTTCAGGGTTTGCCAACAGGGTATGCCGAAATGGCCAAGCAGTTCTGCGCTTTCGCACACCGGCAAGCCGACGACCGCCGAGTAACTGCCATTGAGGCCGGCGACGAACACCGCGCCAAGCCCCTGAATGCCGTAGCCACCCGCCTTGTCCCGGGGCTCGCCGCTGGCCCAGTAGGCGACGGCTTCTTCGCGGCTGATCGGGCGGAACCGCACCCGACTGCGCACCACCCGCGACTCGCAGCACTCGCCGTCGAGCACGGCAATCGCCGTCAGCACTTCATGCTCCTTGCCGGACAACATCATCAGCATGGCGCATGCATCGGCTTCGTCCACCGGTTTGCCAAGAATTTTGCCGTCCAGCACCACGGCGGTGTCGGCGCCCAGTACGCAAAACGCTACGTCGCAGACGACGGTGCGCCGCCCGGCCTCTGCCTTGCCGCGCGCCAGGCGCTCGACGTAGGCCGATGGGGATTCATTGGCGAGAGGGGTTTCATCGATATCCGCGCTGATGGCGGTAAACGGGATGCCGATCTGCGTGAGCAACTCACGCCGACGCGGCGATCCTGAGGCGAGGTAAAGCGGCTTCATCCAAACATCTCCCTGTTGAGTGCCCTGCCTCATGGCACCGGTGGGGGCCCATGCCTGACCGAATCAGTTGATTTTGTAGCGCCGGCGCAACCCACGCAAAGCGAAGCTGACCCATGGCCAGAGCAAGGCGCTGACCAGTGCCGGCAGGACCAGTGCGAGGGTCGGCTGACGGTTGCCGGTCAAGGCACTGAGCCAGAGTTGTACGAGCTGGGCGAGGCCGAAGATCACCAGAATCACCAGGCTCTGCTGCCACATCGGGAACATTCGCAGGCGTTGCTGCAATGACAGCACCAGGAACGTGATCAGGGTCAGGATCAAGGCATTCTGACCGAGCAGATCGCCTTGCAGCACGTCTTCGGCCAATCCCAGACAGAAGGCCGTGACCATGCCGACCGTATGCGGCAGGTACAAAGCCCAGAAGGCCAGGAGCAAAGCCAGCCACAGCGGGCGCAGGATTTCCATGAAAATCGGCAATGGCGAGACGCTGAGCAGTATGCCGACGATAAACGTCAGCCAGACGATCCAGCCGTTACGCGATGCGGTAGCCCCGACCATTATTCTTGCCTCCCGGTGGTGGCCGGCGCAGTGACAGGCGGTTTGGCTGCTGGTCGAGCAGCGGGCTGATTCGCCGGTGGCTTGCTGGCCGCTGGTGTGGCTGCAGGCGGTTTGCTTGCAGCGGGTTTGGCCGGCGCGGAGCTGGCGGCAGGCGCAGCCGGCGCTGTCGTCGTGGCAGGAGTTGCTGCTGCGGCAGGCGGAGTGACGATTTTCGGCACCGTGGCCGGAATCACCGGACCGCCACCAAAGGCATCGAGGTTTTCCTGAGCCTGCGCGGCATCGTTGGCACGTTCTTCGGCGGTGCGGTTGTCACTGAATACCAGCAGAAGGTAACGGCTGCGGTTCAATGCGGCGGTCGGCACGGCGCGAACAATGGCGAATGGCTGGCCGGAATCGTGGATGACTTCCTTGACCGTCGCCACCGGGTAACCCGCCGGGAAACGCTGGCCGAGACCGGAGCTGACCAACAGGTCCCCTTCCTTGATATCGGCGGTGTCGGCGACATGGCGCAACTCAAGGCGTTCCGGGTTGCCGGTGCCGCTGGCGATCGCCCGCAGACCGTTACGGTTCACCTGCACAGGAATGCTGTGGGTCGAGTCGGTCAGCAGCAGCACACGGGAGGTGTACGGCATCAGTTCGACCACCTGCCCCATCAGGCCGCGAGCATCGAGCACCGGCTGACCGAGCACCACGCCATCACGCTCACCTTTATTGATGATGATGCGATGGGTGAAAGGGTTGGGGTCCATGCCGATCAACTCGGCCACTTCGACCTTCTCGTTGACCAGCGCGGAGGAATTGAGCAACTCGCGCAGACGGACGTTCTGCTCGGTGAGGGCGGCAAGCTTCTGCATGCGACCCTGCAACAGCAGGTTCTCCGACTTGAGTTTTTCATTTTCGGCGACGAGCTCGGTGCGACTGCCGAACTGGCTGGCGATCCCTTCCCACAACCGTCCGGGCAGGTCAGTAATCCAGTAGGCGTCCATCAGCACCAGCGAGGCCTGGCTGCGTACGGGTTTAAGCAGACTGAAGCGCGCATCAACGACCATCAGCGCGACCGACAGCACGGCCAACACCAACAAGCGCACGCCCAGTGAGGGGCCCTTGGCGAAAAGCGGTTTAATAAGCCGCTCCTCCCAGGCAAATGTTCTGTTTATTCATACGGCATCAAACCGGCCTGGATGAAGACTGACAGAAGATAAACGCCAACAGGCAGCACTGCAAAGTGCTGCCTGTGCGCTCACCCACGTATTGCACCCGGCGATTATTCGCTGGAGAGCAGGTCCATGGTGTGCTTGTCCATCATTTCCAGTGCACGGCCACCACCGCGAGCGACGCAGGTCAACGGATCTTCGGCAACGATCACCGGCAGACCGGTTTCCTGGGCCAGCAGCTTGTCGAGGTCACGCAGCAGCGCGCCACCACCGGTCAGCACCAGGCCACGCTCGGCGATGTCGGAAGCCAGTTCCGGCGGCGATTGCTCCAGGGCGCTTTTCACGGCCTGAACGATGGTTGCCAGGGACTCTTGCAGAGCTTCCAGCACTTCGTTGGAGTTCAGGGTGAATGCGCGTGGAACGCCTTCGGCCAGGTTGCGACCGCGAACGTCGACTTCGCGAACTTCGCCGCCCGGATAGGCCGTGCCGATTTCCTGCTTGATGCGCTCGGCGGTGGATTCGCCGATCAGGCTGCCGTAGTTGCGGCGCACGTAGGTGATGATCGCTTCGTCGAAGCGATCGCCGCCAACGCGTACGGATTCGGCGTAGACCACACCGTTCAGGGAGATCAGCGCGATTTCGGTGGTACCACCACCGATATCCACGACCATCGAGCCGCGAGCTTCTTCAACCGGCAGGCCGGCACCGATCGCAGCGGCCATCGGCTCTTCGATCAGGAACACTTCACGGGCACCGGCACCAAGGGCCGATTCACGGATGGCACGACGCTCAACCTGGGTGGACTTGCATGGAACGCAGATCAGCACACGAGGGCTGGGCTGCAGAAAGCTGTTTTCGTGAACCTTGTTGATAAAGTATTGCAGCATCTTTTCGCAGACGCTGAAGTCGGCGATCACGCCGTCCTTCATCGGACGAATGGCAGCAATGTTGCCCGGCGTACGGCCGAGCATGCGCTTGGCCTCGGTGCCGACAGCGACGACACTTTTCTGGTTACCGTGTGTCCGAATGGCCACAACCGATGGCTCATTCAGGACGATACCGCGCTCGCGCACGTAAATAAGGGTGTTGGCAGTGCCCAGGTCAATGGAAAGATCGCTGGAAAACATGCCACGCAGTTTCTTGAACATGGGAAAGGGACCCTAGGCAACGCGTGGGTAAAAAAGTGCGGCAAACTCTAACAACGACAGGGATTTTGGGCAAGGCGCCAATATGTTAAATTGGCCGCTTTTCTGTGCACCAAGCCCCACAATCGCGGCCTTATGACCGTAGAAGTGCGGTAGTGTTCCGACAATCTAACACACGGACGCCGTCCGTCCTGTTTTCCACTGGAGAAACCCGATGGCGCTAGAACGCTCCGACGTGGAAAAAATCGCTCATCTGGCCAGCCTTGGCCTGAATGACGCCGATCTTCCACACATCACTTCGGCCCTCAACAGCATTCTCGGGCTGGTTGACGAAATGCAGGCGGTCAATACCGACGGTATCGAGCCGCTGGCCCACCCGCTGGAAGCCAGTCAGCGCCTGCGCGCCGACGTCGTGACCGAAAGCAATAACCGCGAGGCTTATCAGTCCATCGCACCAGCGGTCGAAAACGGCCTGTACCTGGTTCCGAAAGTCATCGACTAAAGGGAAAGAGCCTGCAATGCATCAATTGACTCTGGCCGAGATCGCCCGCGGTCTCGCCGATAAAAAGTTTTCCTCCGAAGAGCTGACCAAAGTCCTGCTGGCACGCATTACCCAGCTCGACCCGCAGCTCAACAGTTTCATCAGCCTCACCGAAGAGCTGGCCCTCGAGCAGGCGAAAGCCGCCGACGTGCGCCGGGCCAATGGTGAGAACGGCGCCCTGCTCGGCGCGCCGATCGCCCATAAAGACCTGTTCTGCACCCAGGGCATCCGCACCAGCTGCGGCTCGAAGATGCTCGACAACTTCAAGGCCCCATACGACGCCACCGTGGTATCGAAGCTGGCCGCCGCCGGCACCGTGACCCTGGGCAAGACCAACATGGACGAATTCGCCATGGGTTCGGCCAACGAGTCGAGCTGGTACGGCGCGGTGAAAAACCCGTGGAACCTGGAACACGTGCCGGGCGGTTCGTCCGGTGGTTCGGCTGCCGCGGTTGCCGCTCGTCTGTTGCCTGCCGCAACGGCCACCGACACCGGCGGTTCGATCCGTCAGCCGGCCGCGTTCACCAACCTCACCGGCCTGAAACCGACCTACGGTCGCGTTTCGCGCTGGGGCATGATCGCTTACGCCTCCAGCCTCGATCAGGGCGGCCCTCTGGCGCGCACTGCCGAAGACTGCGCGATTTTGTTGCAAGGTATGGCCGGGTTCGATCCGAACGACTCCACCAGCATCGATGAGCCAGTGCCGGACTACGCCGCTGGCCTGAATGGTTCGCTGCAAGGCCTGCGCATCGGTGTGCCGAAGGAGTACTTCGGTGCAGGTCTCGACCCGCGCATCGCCGACCTGATCCAGAACAGCATCAAAGAGCTGCAGAAGCTCGGTGCCGTGATCAAGGAAATCAGCCTGCCGAACATGCAGCACGCGATCCCTGCGTACTACGTGATCGCCCCGGCAGAAGCCTCCTCCAACCTGTCGCGTTTCGACGGCGTGCGCTTCGGCCACCGCTGCGCAGACCCGAAGAACCTGGAAGACCTGTACAAGCGCTCCCGTGGCGAAGGTTTCGGGCCTGAAGTACAGCGCCGGATCATGGTCGGTGCCTACGCGCTGTCCGCCGGTTACTACGATGCCTACTACCTGAAAGCGCAGAAGATCCGTCGCCTGGTGAAGAACGACTTCATGACCGCATTTAATGAAGTCGACGTCATCCTCGGCCCGACCACGCCAAACCCGGCCTGGAAACTCGGCGCCAAGAACAGCGACCCGGTCGCTGCCTACCTGGAAGACGTCTACACCATCACCGCCAACCTCGCGGGCCTGCCGGGCCTGTCGATGCCGGCCGGTTTTGTCGACGGTCTGCCGGTTGGCGTGCAACTGCTCGCGCCGTATTTCCAGGAAGGCCGTTTGCTCAACGTTGCGCATCAGTATCAGTTGAACACTGACTGGCACACTCGCACCCCAACCGGCTTCTGAGGAGACACACATGCAATGGGAAGTCGTGATCGGGCTGGAGATTCACACCCAGCTCACCACCCGGTCGAAAATCTTTTCCGGTAGTTCCACCCAGTTCGGTTCCGAGCCGAACACCCAGGCCAGCCTGATCGACCTGGGCATGCCCGGCGTGCTGCCGGTGCTCAACCAGGAAGCGGTGCGCATGGCGGTGATGTTCGGTCTGGCGATTGACGCCGAGATCGGTCAGCACAACGTGTTCGCCCGCAAGAACTACTTCTACCCGGACCTGCCGAAGGGCTACCAGATCAGCCAGATGGAGTTGCCGATTGTCGGCAAGGGTCACCTGGACATTGCCCTGGAAGACGGCACGGTCAAACGCGTCGGCATCACCCGTGCGCACCTGGAAGAAGACGCCGGCAAGAGCCTGCACGAAGAATTCAGCGGTGCCACCGGCATCGACCTGAACCGTGCGGGCACGCCGCTGCTGGAAATCGTGTCCGAGCCGGACATGCGCAGCGCCAAGGAAGCGGTGGCCTACGTCAAGGCGATCCACGCGCTGGTGCGTTACCTGGGCATCTGCGACGGCAACATGGCCGAGGGTTCGCTGCGTTGCGACTGCAACGTGTCGGTACGTCCGAAAGGCCAGGTCGAGTTCGGCACCCGCTGCGAGATCAAGAACGTCAACTCGTTCCGCTTCATCGAGAAGGCGATCAACTCCGAGATCCAGCGTCAGATCGACCTGATCGAAGACGGCGGCAAAGTGATCCAGCAGACCCGTCTGTACGATCCGAACAAGGACGAAACCCGTCCGATGCGCAGCAAAGAGGAAGCCAACGACTACCGTTACTTCCCCGATCCGGACCTGCTGCCGGTCGTCATCGAGGACTCGTTCCTCAACGACGTGCGCGCCACTCTGCCGGAGCTGCCACCGCAGAAACGCGAGCGCTTCCAGAGTGCCTTCGGTCTGTCGGCCTACGACGCCAACGTGTTGGCCACCAGCCGTGAGCAGGCGGACTACTTCGAGAAAGTCGCGAGCATCGGCGGCGACGCCAAACTGGCGGCGAACTGGGTGATGGTCGAGTTGGGCAGCCTGCTCAACAAGCAGAACCTGGACATCGAGGATTCGCCGGTTTCCGCCGAGCAACTGGGCGGCATGCTGCAGCGCATCAAGGACAACACCATCTCCGGCAAGATCGCCAAGGTGGTGTTCGAAGCGATGGCCAACGGCGAAGGCAGCGCAGACGAGATCATCGAAAAGCGCGGCCTGAAGCAGGTTACCGACACTGGCGCGATCTCGGCGGTGCTGGACGAAATGCTCGCGGCCAACGCCGAGCAGGTCGAACAATACCGCGCGGCAGACGAAGCCAAGCGCGGCAAGATGTTCGGCTTCTTCGTCGGTCAGGCCATGAAAGCCTCCAAGGGCAAGGCCAACCCGCAGCAAGTGAACGAACTGCTGAAAAGCAAGCTCGAAGGCTGACGATGGCCCCGCGCCTGAGGATCGTTCCCACGCTCTGCGTGGGAATGCCGCCTCGGACGCTCCGCGTCCATTGCGGTGTGACGCAGAGCGTCACGGGGTGCATTCCCACGCCGGAGCGTGGGAACGATCACTTGGGAGCTTATGAATGAAACGTCTGCTCGGCGCCTGCGCCCTGCTCTCTTTGCTGGCCGGTTGCGCCAGCACCGACATCATCGACCCTCACGGTTACGACCAGACCGGCGTCGCCTCCTATTACGGAGCCAAACACCACGGTAAACGTACCGCCAGCGGCGAAGCGTTCAACCAGAATTCCCTGACCGCCGCCCACCGCCAGTTGCCGTTCGGCACTCGGGTGAAGGTCACCAACCTGAAAAACGATGAATCCGTCGTGGTCCGCATCAACGACCGTGGCCCGCACACCCGCGGCCGCCTGATCGATGTTTCACGTGCGGCGGCCGAACAGCTCGGTATGCTGCGCAGTGGAACCGCCCGGGTTCGGGTGCAGGCCCTCGACGACTGATGGAGCGTCCACCATTTTCGGACTGACCGACTTGCCGCTGATCAGCGTGATCGAATTGCTCAGCGGGCTGTTCCTGCTGATCGCCGGCGCCGAGCTGATGGTGCGCGCCGCCGTGCGCCTGGCCGCGCGCCTGCATGTACGACCACTGATCATCGGCCTGACCATCGTCGCCCTCGGCAGCAGCGCCCCGCAAATGGCCGTCAGCCTGCAAGCCGTGCAGGCGCACACGCCGGACATCGCCGTCAGCAGCGTGATCGGCAGCAGCATTTTCAACATTCTTGTCACCCTCGGCCTGTCAGCGCTGATCATTCCGCTGCGGGTGTCGCGGCAACTGGTGCGCCTCGATATCCCGTTGATGATCGGCGCCAGCCTGCTGGTATTCGTACTGGCGTGGAATGAAGAACTCGGGCGCTTCGACGGCATTCTGTTGCTCGGTGCCCTGGCGCTTTACCTCGGATTGTTGCTGCGCCAGTCGCGGCACTCGACCCGCCCGCATTCCGATCAACCCCACGATCCGCAAGCCCCGTGGTTCACCAGCCTGCTGATGATTGTCGGCGGCCTGGGCATGCTGGTGTTCGCCGGACACTTGCTGCTGGGGGCGGCCGTGGTCGTCGCCACTGACCTGGGATTCTCCGAACGGGTGATTGGTCTGACCGTGGTCGCGGTCGGCACTTCGCTGCCGGAACTCGCCACCTCGCTGATCGCCGCGCTGCGCGGTCAGCGGGACATCGCCGTGGGCAACGTGATCGGCGCCAACCTGTTCAACCTGCTCGGGGTGCTGGGCCTCACCGCGCTGATCGCACCGACACCGCTGTCGGTCTCGCCCAATGCGCTGGATTTCGACCTGCCGGTAATGCTCGGCGTCGCGTTGCTATGCCTGCCGGTGTTCTATTCCGGCTACCGAGTGACTCGCGCGGAAGGTCTGCTGCTGCTGGGTTTGTATCTGGCGTACGGGCTGCACGTGGTGTCGTTCACCACCGGCATGCCACTGGCCGGCAAGCTTGAACGATTGATGCTGTTTTATGTGCTGCCGACGCTGCTGGCGTTTCTGTTTTTCACGTCCGTGCGCGCCTGGCGCCGCCAACACCACAAGAAGGATGTGCCATGACCGAATCGAAGAAGTCCGGGGTTGAAGTCCGCCGTCAGGTAATGGGCGACGCGTTTGTCGATCGCGCGCTGGGAAACGCCACCGAGTTCACTCAACCCTTGCAGGACTTCGTCAACGAACACGCCTGGGGCGGCGTGTGGAATCGCGAAGGTCTGCCGCTGAAAACCCGCAGCCTGATCACCCTCGCCGCGCTGACCGCGCTGAAGTGCCCGCAAGAGTTGAAAGGTCACGTGCGCGGCGCGTTGAACAACGGCTGCACCGTTGAAGAGATCCGCGAAGCGCTGTTGCATTGCGCGGTTTATGCCGGCGTGCCGGCGGCGATCGATGCGTTCCGCGCGGCGCAGGAAGTGATCGACAGTTACCAGAAGCCTGAGTAATCGCCGGCCTCAGATCCACCCGCCCCACTGCAAAAAGAAAATCCCGATGTTGGTGGTGATCGCCGCCATCAGCGTGGTGAGCACGATGATCGCCGCCGCCAGTTCATGGTTGCCCTGCGCCGCACGGGCCATGACAAAACTGGCGGCGGCAGTCGGGCTGCCGAAATACAGAAACAGAATCCCGAGCTCCGCCCCGCGAAAACCCCACAGCCATGCACCCAGCGTGGCGATCACCGGCAGGCCGACCATTTTGACCAGACTCGAACTGAGCGCCATGTTGCCGCTCTTGCGCAGCGCCGCCAGCGACAGCGTGCCGCCAATGCAGATCAGCGCCAGCGGCAGCGTGGTCTGCGCCAGGTACTGACCGGAGGTTTCCAGCCACCCCGGCAGACCGATCTTGAAATAAGCGAACGGCGCCGCCGCGATCACGCTGATAATCAACGGATTGCTGACCACGCTTTTGCAGATGCTCCACGGGTCCGACTTGATCACCGGGCTGTAGACCGCCAGCACGATGGTCGACAGGGTGTTGTAGAACAGGATCACCAGCGCCGCGAGAATCGCGCCGAGGGAAATCCCGTAGTCGCCATACATGCTCGCCGCCAGCGCCAGGCCGATCACCCCGTTGTTGCCGCGAAACGCGCCTTGGGTATAAATGCCGCGATCTTCACGCGGACAGCGGAAAATCGCCCAGCCCCAGGCCACGGCAAAACTGACCAGCGTGGCGAGGGCGAAATAGATCAGCAGCGCCGGTTGCAGCGCGGCGTGCAGGTCGGCGTGCAGGATGCCGAGAAACAGCAGCGCCGGCATGGTGACGTTGAACACCAGCGACGAAGCGGTGTGGATAAAGTTGTCGTTGATCCAGTCGATGCGCTTGAGCAGCACACCGAGAAACAGCATGGCAAACACCGGCGCGGTGATGTTCAGGGTTTCGAGGAAGATAGCCAGCATGCCGGGGAGCCTTGGAGGTGAGCGTCGTTAGGGGGCTAATGATAAGCCACTTTCACCCTGATCGTTCCCACGCTCTGCGTGGTAACGTCTCCTGTGACGCTCCGCGTCACGCTGTTGGGACGCGGAGCGTCCCGGGCTGCATTCCCACGCGGAGCGTGGGAACGATCCATACCCCTCAAGCAGATCAAGTAATCGGCGCCGGATTGAACAACGTAATGTCGTTATGCAGCTTGTGCTTCTCCGCCCACGTCTGTTGCTTGCCGCTCGCCACATCCAGGTAGTAGTGGAACAACTCCCAACCCAACTCCTCGATGGACGCGCGTCCGGTAGCAATCCGCCCGGCATCGATATCGATCAGATCCGGCCAACGCTGCGCCAGCTCCGTACGGGTCGAAACCTTCACCACCGGCGCCATGGCCAGACCATAAGGCGTGCCACGCCCGGTAGTGAACACATGCAGATTCATCCCCGCCGCCAGTTGCAAGGTGCCGCAGACAAAATCGCTCGCCGGCGTCGCACAGAAAATCAGGCCCTTCTGCTTGAAGCGCTCCCCAGGGCCGAGCACACCGCTGATCGCGCTGCTGCCGGACTTCACGATCGAGCCCAGCGACTTTTCGACGATGTTCGACAACCCGCCCTTCTTGTTGCCCGGGGTGGTGTTGGCGCTGCGATCCGCTTCACCCTTGGCCAGGTAACGGTCGTACCAGTCCATTTCGCGCACCAGTTCCTCGGCAACGGTTTTGCTCTGCGCCCGTGAGGTCAGCAGGTAGATCGCATCGCGCACTTCGGTGACTTCGGAAAACATCACCGTCGCGCCCGCCCGCAGCAGCAAGTCCGAGGCGTAACCCAGCGCGGGGTTGGCGGTAATGCCGGAAAACGCATCACTGCCGCCGCACTGCATGCCGAGAATCAACTCAGACGCCGGCACGGTTTCCCGGCGGCGCTGGTCGAGTTTCTTCAAGCGGACTTCGGCCAGTTCCATGATCTGCTCGATCATCTCGGTGAAACCGTGACTGGAGTCCTGCAAGCGATACAACCATGGCTCGCTCAGATCTACAGAAGCGTCGTCCTCGTGCATCACCTGCCCGGCCTGCAATTTCTCGCATCCCAGGCTGATCACCAACGCCTCGCCACCGAGATTCGGGTTGCGCGCCAGATTGCGCACAGTGCGGATCGGGATGTAGGCGTCGGTGGCCGTGATGGCCACGCCGCAACCATAACTGTGGGTCAGCGCCACCACGTCATCAACGTGCGGGTACTTGGGCAACAGTTCGTCCTTGATGCGTTTTACCGCGTGATCCAGCACCCCGGTGACGCATTGCACGGTGGTGGTGATCCCGAGAATGTTGCGCGTGCCGACGGTGCCGTCGGCGTTGCGATAACCCTCGAACGTGAAGCCTTCCAGCGGTGCCTGGGCGGCCGGCACATCGGTGGACAGCGGCAGGCTGTCCAGCGGTGGCGCGGTCGGCATGCGCAGTTGATCTTCCTTGACCCAACTGCCACGGGGAATCGGCTGCAACGCGTAGCCAATGATCTGGCCGTAGCGAATCACCGTGCCCCCCTCGGGGATATCCACGAGGCTGACCTTGTGACTCTGCGGCACGAAATCCACCGTCACCAGGCCATCGGCAAATGCGGTGCCGGCCGGCACGCCCTGGTCGTTGACCACTACCACTACGTTGTCCCGCTCGTGCAGGCGGATGTAGCGCGGCGAGTCGGAATGTTCAATCAACTGCATGACGCCGCTCCTCAGGAATGCGCTTGAGACAATTTGCCGGTGGCTTCGGAACCGCCTTGGGTTGGCGGCTCTTTAAGGACCACACGTTTGATCGGGCCGACGATCACCAGGTAGCTGAACACCGCCACGAGTGCGTTGGCACCGACGAACACCAGCGCCCATTTGAACGAGCCGGTGGAACTGATGATGTAACCGATGACGATCGGAGTGGTGATCGAGGCGATGTTGCCGAAGGTGTTGAACAGGCCACCGCTCAGACCGGCGATCTGTTTCGGCGAGGTGTCGGACACCACCGCCCAGCCCAGCGCGCCCACGCCTTTGCCGAAGAATGCCAGGGCCATGAAGCCGACCACCATCCATTCAACGTCGACATAGTTGCACGCCACGATGCTGCTCGAAACCAGCAGACCGGCAATGATCGGCGCCTTGCGGGCGAAGGTCAGCGAATGGCCCTTGCGCAGCAGGTAATCGGAAATCACCCCGCCGAGGACGCCGCCGATAAAGCCGCAGATCGCCGGCAACGAGGCAATGAAACCGGCCTTGAGGATGGTCATGCCGCGTTCCTGCACCAGGTACACCGGGAACCAGGTCAGGAAGAAATAGGTGATGCCGTTGATGCAGTACTGGCCCAAATAAACGCCGAGCATCATGCGATTGGTCAGCAACTGGCGGATGTAATCCCACTTCGGACCGTCTGCCTTTTTGCCTTGTTTCTGGTCCATGTCGACCATGCCGCCGTTGTCGGCGATGAACTTCACTTCCGCTTCGTTGGCCATCGGGTGTTGGCGCGGGCTGTGGATAACCTTGAGCCAGACCAGCGAGAACACGATGCCGAGCAGGCCCATGACGATGAACACGTGCTCCCAGCCAAAGGAGAACACGATCCAGCCCATCAGCGGCGCGAACAACACGGTGGCAAAGTATTGCGCCGAGTTGAAGATCGCCGAAGCGGTGCCGCGTTCAGCGGTCGGGAACCAGGCCGCGACGATGCGCGCGTTGCCGGGGAACGATGGCGCCTCGGCCAGGCCGACCAAAAAGCGCAGCATGAACAGCGCGACGATGGCCGTGGACATGCCGAACTCACCGACGAAGCCTTGCAGCACGGTGAACAGCGACCAGGTGAAAATGCTCAGGGCATAGACTTTTTTCGAGCCGAAGCGATCGAGCAGCCAGCCGCCGGGAATTTGCCCGGCCACGTAGGCCCAACCGAAAGCAGAGAAGATGTAGCCGAGGGTGACCGCGTCGATGCCGAGGTCTTTTTGCAAACTGGAACCGGCGATCGCGATGGTGGCGCGGTCGGCGTAGTTGATCGTGGTCACCAGAAACAGCATGAGCAGGATCAAATAGCGGACGTGAGTCGGCTTGGACGATTGCATGTAGATGTACTCCCACTGATTATTTTTATGCGGGTAAAACATTCTTTGGTCTTGTACCGCGCAGGGCCTCAGGCGAAGGCCCGGCGCGGGTGCAGCGATTTACGAACCGATGTAGCTGGTCTTCACGACCGTGTAGAACTCTTGCGCATAGCGGCCTTGCTCACGTGAGCCATAGGATGACCCCTTACGGCCACCGAACGGAACGTGGTAATCGACACCGGCGGTCGGCAGGTTGACCATCACCATCCCGGCCTGGGAATGACGCTTGAAGTGGTTGGCGTACTTCAGCGACGTGGTGGCGATACCCGCCGACAGACCGAATTCGGTGTCGTTGGCCATGGCCAGTGCAGCCTCGTAATCGGCCACGCGGACGATGTTGGCCACCGGGCCGAAGATCTCTTCGCGGCTGATGCGCATCGACGCTTCGCTGTCGGCAAACAGGGTCGGCGCAAGGAAGTAACCCTCGGTGTCGCAGGTCACCAGAGCACCGCCGCTGACCAGACGCGCGCCTTCGGACTGACCGATGTCGATGTACTTCATGTCCTGTTCAAGCTGCGCTTGCGAAACCACCGGACCGATGTCGGTGCCAGCCTTCAGCGCGTGGCCGACCTTGATCGACTTCATGCGCTCGGCCATGGCTTCGACGAACTTGTCATGAATCCCGGCAGTGACGATCAGTCGGCTCGAAGCCGTGCAACGCTGGCCGGTGGAGTAGAACGCGCTCTGCACCGACAGCTCGACCGCCTGCTTGAGGTCGGCGTCGTCGAGAATGATCTGCGGGTTCTTGCCGCCCATCTCCAACTGAACCTTGGCTTGACGCGACACGCAGTTGACGGCGATCTGACGGCCCACACCGACGGAGCCGGTGAAGCTGATGCCGTCGACTTTCGGGCTGTTGACCAACGCTTCGCCAACCACGCGGCCGCTGCCCATCACCAGGTTGAACACGCCGGCCGGGAAGCCTGCGCGGGAGATGATTTCGGCCAGGGCCCAGGCGCAACCCGGCACCAGATCCGCCGGTTTCAACACCACGCAGTTGCCATAGGCCAGGGCCGGGGCGATTTTCCACGACGGGATGGCAATCGGGAAGTTCCACGGGGTGATCAGGCCGACCACGCCGAGGGCTTCGCGGGTGACTTCAACGTTGACGCCCGGGCGCACCGACGGCACGTAGTCGCCGGACAGGCGCAGGCACTCGCCAGCGAAGAACTTGAAGATGTTGCCGGCGCGGGTCACTTCGCCGATGGCTTCGGGCAGGGTCTTGCCCTCTTCCCGGGCCAGCAGGGTGCCGAGCTCTTCGCGGCGGGCGAGGATTTCAGTACCGACTTTGTCCAGCGAATCGTGACGGGCCTGAATGCCCGAGGTCGACCACGCCGGGAACGCGGCGCGCGCGGCGTCGATGGCGGCGTTGACCTGAGCCAGGTCAGCCTTGGCGTAATCGCCGATGGTGTCGCTCAGTTCGGACGGGTTGATGTTCGCCGAGTAATCGTTACCGGCGACCCATTCACCGTTGATGTAGTTGTCATAGCGCTTGGTCACGAATCATTCTCCTGACGCAAAAGGCCGCTGATTGCTCAGCGGCCTTGTTTATAGAGGTGTGTTACTGCGCACCTTGCTTGTCGATCAGCGCAGCGAGCATTTCGTACTCTTCGCCGGTCAGGTCGGTCAGCGGCGCCCGCACCGGGCCTGCGTCATAGCCGGCGATCTTGGCGCCTGCCTTGACGATGCTCACGGCGTAACCGGCTTTGCGGTTGCGGATGTCCAGGTACGGCAGGAAGAAGTCGTCGATGATCTTGCCGACGGTGGCGTGATCTTCACGGGCAATCGCGTGGTAGAAGTCCATCGCGGTTTTCGGGATGAAGTTGAACACCGCCGACGAGTAGACCGGCACGCCCAGGGCCTTGTAGGCAGCGGCGTAGACTTCGGCGGTCGGCAGACCACCGAGGTAGCTGAAGCGATCGCCGAGGCGACGACGGATCGACACCATCAGTTCGATATCGCCCAGACCGTCCTTGTAACCGATCAGGTTCGGGCAGCGCTCGGCCAGGCGTTCCAGCAGCGGCGCGGTCAGGCGGCAGACGTTGCGGTTGTAGACCACCACGCCGATGTTGACCGATTTGCACACCGCTTCAACGTGGGCGGCGACGCCGTCCTGGCTGGCTTCGGTCAGGTAGTGCGGCAGCAGCAACAGACCTTTGGCGCCCAGACGCTCGGCTTCCTGAGCGTATTCGATGGCCTGACGGGTCGAACCACCGACACCGGCGAGGATCGGCACGCTGCTGGCGCAGGTGTCGACGGCAGTCTTGATGATTTCCGAGTATTCGCTGGCGGCCAGGGAGAAGAATTCACCGGTGCCACCGGCGGCGAACAGGGCTGAAGCACCGTACGGGGCCAGCCATTCCAGGCGTTTGATGTAGCCAGCGCGGTTGAAATCGCCCTGAGCATTGAAATCGGTCACCGGGAACGAGAGCAGGCCGGCGGAGAGGATGGACTTCAGTTCTTGTGGATTCATTATTCGAACACCCTGGTAGCAACGTTTTTTTGTGAGTGGACCGTTCAGCCTTCGCCGAAGTTGTAGGTCATCGTACAACTTAAAATATAACCGTCAACTGCATTTCATCGTTGCAGGGCATTTTTTGTCGGACAAGATTTTTTTTGACGTAGGAAATTTCTCGACTAGGCTGATTTTAACTGTATATACGTACAGTCAAATACAACCTGCCGACGACATATCAAGGAGAAAGAAATGTCCGGTCTACAAACAAAATGCCCCGAAAAGCCTGCACCGGTCATCGCCCGTTTTGATGACTTGTTTACCCCCGGCGGCATCGCCTTCAATGCCGAGAACCCGCACTTGCTGTTGCACATCGCCGACTCGCACAGCGATGTCGAACCCGCGATCGCCCTGCCCGCTCAAGCCTTGAAAGGCAAGCCGCAACTGCGCTTCGAAGGTGCGGAACACAAGGCTATAGGCGATAACACCCGGCTGCGCTTTATTGAAAATGCCGAGCCGGTGCTCGCGCAAAATGTGCCGCTGCATCTGCCGAACGGATTGGCGCTGACCTACGGCCAGGTGCTGGCGCTGGGCGGTGATTTCTATGGAATCGTCGACCGTCCGATCAATGAAGGGTCGACTTCGGCTGATCGCCTTCAGCGCTTCACGGCGGCCTTCGACACTCTCGCCACGCTGTCGGCCTCGAAGATCGAGGCGACGCAAATTCTCGCAATCATGCAAAAGGAGATCGACGCGGTTAAACAGGCCATCAAGGATGGCAAGCAACCTCATGAGGCCTACGACGCGTTAGGAGATACGTTGTCGGAAGAGTGGAACAAAATCACCGGCGGCGGGAGTTTTGTCTCGGCCCTGTTCCCGCTCGGTCGCTATCTGAAACTGGCAGCGAACAACGCCGACCACTTCGGCGAATGGGCTCGCCAGGCCTACATCGCCGGGCACACCGCCGCCCTGCAAACCGCCGCTGCCGCCCACGCCAGTCAGGACGAACTGCAACTGGAACGGGCCTACGCGATGAACGCATTCGCCGACCACTACCTCACCGATCTGTTCTCTTCCGGGCATTTGCGAGTGCCGCGCAAAGCCATGGCCGCAGCGGTGACACCGAGCGATCTGGGCTCGCTCATCACACGTTTCATGCACGACGAAGACAGCAAGTTCGGCCTCAAGGTACGCAACGGACATGGCGAGCAATGGCGGGCATTCGGTGACAAGCGCTACTTCGACGCCACGGACGCTGACAACCGCAATCAGGTGAATCGGGCGGTACAGGATTCGGCGGACGAGGTGTACGCCGCGTATTCAAGCGGCAACGTGCCGACCACCTTCAACGCGCTGCAACGGTTGCCGGATCTGACGGCCGTGCTGGACCCGGCCAACAACTTCTCGCCACTGTTCCGCGTCGAGGGCAACAAAGTCCTGCGGCGCAAGGACGTCAACAACCTCAACGACACCGCCACCGTCGACGACTGGTGGGGCTGGAGCACTTACCTGCTGCTCAAGGACTATCACCCAACGGGCAACACGAATTAAGGAGCGATTCGATGACCATCAAATTGAAACTGGAACTGGCCTCGGGCCAATCGATGGAAGGTGCGCCGCTGCAATTGCTGCGCGATGGCGTGGCCATCGCCCGGGCGTCGGTGGATGCTCATGGCCAGGCGACGTTCGACGTCCGGCCCGGCCCCGGCAAACTCGCAGTCAGGTTGGATCGTTCGACTCTGCCCCAGAGCTGAAATGCCCGGACAAGATTGCCCCGGCGCGCCTCACCGACTCGCCGGGTAAAGTGCGACGACTGCCGCGAAGGATCGCGGCAGATCTTTCAAGGAGAGCGAAACATGACGTTTGCCGCTGCACACCTTCCGCAATTCCCCGACCACGCCAGCGACTCGATCATTCTGCGGTTATCAACTCTGGATGATGACTTGATCGTTCGTGTGCCCGATGGCCAGAACACACCGCCGAACTGGGATGTGTACCCGATCCTCGGTGATGATCCGGAGGAGCCTGAATGGCAGGGTTTGGCGGAGCCGACCGGCGTCTGGGATGACACACTGGATGACATGGTCGGCCTGACCGGGATCGAACTGAGCATCCCGAGATTCGAGCTGGAAAAGTACCTGAACAGCACCGTTGAACTGCGCTACAAGTTCGCTGATGAGGCCGGTCTCGAGCCTTGTTCGGAGCCGCTGAAACTGTACATCGAGTCCTGATCCTGCTCTTTCGAGTCCTTCCAAGACCGAGCTCACTACTACCGTTCATCGCAACTGTCATTTCTGACAGGTGCGAACGCTTGGCAGGTTCGGGCTTACTGACTTGGGAGTTAACGAACCGGCTCCATCTACGCAACACCATGGTTTGCGTTCTTACAACGGTTCAAATGGATGTGAAAAGGAGTTTGATCATGACTGCACAAGTCAAAACCTTGGTGGCACCTATTCTCAAGGAAGCCGAGAACGGTGTGCTCTTCCTTAGCAAACTCAAAGGAGACGCTCACGGTGATGTACCGCCTTACCAGCAGGCCGTCGCTGGCGACGTGATTACCATGAAAGTAGAGACCTCGACCGGTAACAAATGGGAAGCAAGACATACCCTGACCGCAGCCGAGGTGGGAAAGTCAGTGATCTTCGCCATCCCCAAAGATGTCTTTGAGAAAAAACTTGTTCCCGGTGCGAGGGCCGAACTGCATTACACCGTCACCATAAACAACGGTAATGCTTCGTCATCCCCATTGCTGACAGTTCAACTCGAACGATAAGCAACAATCACCCCTGCGCCTGTGCCTCTTCATGAGCCTGGCGCAGTCTTTCCCGGCTGTTGGTCAAATGGAGGCGCATGGCCGCACGGGCGGCATCGGAATCCTGACGGGCGATGGCGTCGTAGATTTCCTCGTGCTCGCGACTCAGGCGACTCATGTAGTGCTGCTGATCGTCATGGGCCAGGCGCGCCGAATTCAGCCGCGTGCGCGGAATGATGCTGGTGCCCAGGTGGGTCATGATGTCGGTGAAATAGCGGTTGCCGGTGGACAGCGCGATTTGCAGATGGAACTGGAAGTCCGACGCCACTGCATCGCTGGCGTGGGCCACGCTGTCATTCAGCGCATCAAGGGCCGCGCGCATCGCAGCAAGTTGCTCGGTGCTGCGGCGCTGCGCGGCAAGGCCGGCGGATTCGACTTCGAGGCTGATACGCAATTCGAGAATGGCCAACACGTCACGCAGGGTGACCACGGTGGCCGGGTCGATCCGGAAACCGCTTGGGCTCGGGGTGTCGAGCACGAAGGTGCCGATGCCATGACGGGTTTCCACCTGCCCCGCCGCCTGCAAACGGGAAATCGCCTCGCGCACCACGGTGCGGCTGACGCCATGGGCCTCCATGATCGCCGACTCGGTCGGCAACTTGTCGCCGCGCTTGAGCAGACCGTCGCGGATCTGCTCGGTCAGCACCGTCACCAGTTCCTGAGCCAGGCTGCGGCGCTTGCGAGGGAGTCGCGGGGTGTCGATCAGGTTTTCCATGGTCTGCATCTTGTCTCGAAAATTCGGCTTGTGGGCATCATAGCTCAAGCGGGTTGTACGATCACTTTCCGTTTCCACACAAACCCTGTGGGAGGCGGCAAGCCAGCCCTCACAGGGTTTGTGTGGACATATCAGGCGGTCACGTTCTGCTCAACCAGGTGACCACTGTCGATCCGCACATGCCGTGGATGGAAGCGCTTGAGGCTGCTGCGATGGCCGACGCTGACGATGCTCAGGCCGGGCAACTGATCGATCAGCGCCTGATACAGCGTGGCTTCATCCTCTTCATCCATTGCCGACGTTGCTTCGTCCATGTACAGCCATTGCGGCGCATAGAGCAGCGCGCGGGCGAAGGCCAGACGTTGCTGTTCACCCGGCGAGAGCATGCGCTGCCAGTGATTGGCCTCGTCCAGTCGAGCCACCAGATGCGGCAAACGGCAGATTTCCAGCACTTGTGCATAACGCTCGGGCGCGTAGGTGTCGCCCGGTTGTGGATAACTCAAGGCGTCGCGCAGGGTGCCGATCGGCAGATACGGTTTCTGTGGCAGGAACAGATAACGCGAAGCCGGCAATCGAATACTGCCGTGCCCGGCCGGCCACAAATGGCCCATCGCCCGCAGCAGCGTGGATTTACCGCTGCCGGAACGACCGCTGAGCATCACCCGATCGCCCTGCTCCACGGTCATGTCGGCGCTGGTCAGTAGATGACGACCGTCGGCCAGATCGAGGCCGAGGTTATGAACCTTCAGCTCATCACCCTGATTCTGCACGTCGATGGCTGGCGTACGTTCTTCGTTGTCGGCCATGGCCTGGCGGAAGCTCAGCAGACGATCACAGGTGGCGCGCCACGCGGCGAGATCCGCATAGGCATTGATGAACCAACTGAAGTTCTCCTGCACGTTGCCGAACGCCGAGTTGATCTGCATCAGCTCACCCAGTTCGATCTTGCCGGTCAGGTAACGCGGGGCCGCGACGATGAACGGGAAGATGATTGCGATCTGGCCGTAACCCGAGGTGAAGAACGTCAGGCGCTTGGACACCCGCATGATGTCCCAGAAGTTGTGCCAGACCAGACCGAAGCGATTGCTCAGACGGCGATTCTCGTTCGGCTCACCGTTGTACAGCGCAATGCTCTCGGCGTTCTCACGTACGCGGACCATGGAGAAACGCAGGTCAGCTTCGAAGCGTTGTTGTTGATTGTTCAGGCCGATCAGGCGTCGACCGATCAGGTGCGTCAGCCAACTGCCGACCGCTGCGTACAGCAGCGCACACCAGAACATGTAGCCGGGAATCTCGATACCAAACACTTCGATGCTGCCGGAGACGCCCCACAGAATGATCGAAAACGACACCAGGCTGACCACCGTGCGGATCAGGCCCAACGCGAGATTCAAGGTGTTGGTGGTGAAGGTATTGAGGTCTTCGGAAATCCGCTGGTCAGGGTTGTCGGTGTAACCGCCCTGCTCCAGCTGGTAATAGTTCTTGTGCCCGAGCCAGCGTTTGAAATGGTTCTCGGTGAGCCATGCCCGCCAACGGATGGTCAGCATCTGCGTCAGGTACAGGCGATACACCGCGCCAAGAATCGCCACGGCCGCGATGCCGCAGAAATACAGGATCAACTGCCAGAACGCCGCCTCATCCTTCTTCTGCAGGGCGTTATAGAAATCCTTGTACCAACTGTTGATCCACACCGAGATCGCCACGCTGAACAACGTCAGCGCAATCACGGCGATCAGCAACGTCCAGGCCTTGCCCTTCTCTTCGCTGCGCCAGTAAGGCGTGGTCATGGCCCACACCTTGCGAAAAAACTGCCCGCGCACAGTATCGTTGACCGCGGAATATTCAGCGTTCTGATTCATGGAAAAGGCTCGATAAAGAAAAGAACAGACACGCACCGATCATAGATGATCGGTGCGTTTTATCGCGAGGGCTGGCGATGGTCGTTCAGCGCAGGTTCAGCGACGAACCGGACGCTTCTGCAGTTTGCGCTGCAAGGTGCGGCGGTGCATGCCCAGGGCGCGGGCAGTGGCGGAAATGTTGCCTTCGTGCTCGGTCAGCACGCGCTGGATGTGCTCCCACTGCAGGCGATCCACCGACATCGGGTTTTCCGGCACCAGGCTGTCGAGGTCGGCATGCTCGGAAAGCAGCGCTGCCAGCACGTCGTCGGCATCCGCCGGTTTGCACAGGTAATTGCAGGCGCCGCGCTTGATCGCTTCAACCGCCGTGGCGATGCTCGAATAACCGGTGAGGATTACTACGCGCATTTCCGGGTCCAGCTCCAGCAGCTTCGGCAGCAAGACCAGACCGGAGTCGCCGTCCATTTTCAGGTCCAGCGCGGCGTAGTCCGGCAGATCGGCCTGAGCGATGGTCAGGCCTTCTTCGGCAGAACCGGCGGTGCTGACGCGGAAACCGCGGCGGGCCATGGCACGGGCCATCACTCGGGTGAAGGTCGCGTCGTCATCGACCAGCAGCAAATGCGGCAGTTCTTCGCCTTCGACTTGGATTTCGTCACTCATGTTGCTCTCCTCGTGCGCCGTGGGGCAGGCGCAGCTCGGTGAGCGTGCCGCCTTCCTCATGACTATAGAGTTTCACTGAGCCGCCGGCGCGTGTCACGCTGGCCTTGCTCAAAAACAGGCCCAGGCCGAAACCTTTGCCCTTGGTGGTAAAAAACGGTTTGCCGATCTGCTCGGCGATGGCCAGCGGCACACCGGCGCCATGATCGCGGATGCTGATGGTCAGGTCTTCGGCGGTCCAGTCCAGGGTCACCTGAAGGTTTTCCGGGCAAGCGTCCGCGGCGTTGTTCAACAGATTCAACAAGGCCTGGGTCAGATCCGGCGGCGGCGCCACACGCGGCAACGGGCCCTGGCCCAGACGCTGGAAGCGATAACTGGCTTCCGGGCGCATCAGGTGCCAGCGGTTGAGCGCCTCGTCGAGCCACTCGGTGACGTCCTGCATCTCCACCGCCATCCGGCGATTGGCCTCGGCGGCGCGCACCAGTTGTTGCAGAGTCTCCTTGCAGAGTTTTACCTGATCCTTCAGCACCTTCAGATCTTCCTGAAGCATCGGGTCGTGATGATCCTGCTGCATTTCGTTGAGCAACACGCTCATGGTCGCCAACGGCGTTCCCAGCTCATGGGCGGCACCGGCGGCCTGAGTCGCGACGGCCAGCAATTGCTGATCGCGCAGGCCTTCTTCACGGCGGATCGCGCGCAACTCTTCCTGCCGGCGCAGCTCTTCAGCCATGCGCGCGGCGAAGAACGTAATCACTGCCGCCGCCAGCGCGAAGCTCAGCCACATGCCGTAGATCTGCAAGTTCTCCCGGGCCACCGGCAGGGTTTCCAGCGGATAGAAGTGCGTCAGCATCAATGTGTACAAGGCCAGCGCAATACCGGACAGCACCACCGAATAACGCCATGGCAGCGTCACCGCAGCGATGGTCAGCGGCACCAGATAATACGAAACGAACGGGTTGGTCGAACCACCGGAGAAATACAGCAAGGCACTGTGGATAACCAGATCGCAGGCCAGTTGCAGCGCGTACTCGAGTTCGGTCACCGGCCACGAAGTGCGCAGGCGTACGGCGGTGAACACACAGAGCAGAATCGAACAGCCGAGGGTCATCACCAGTTGCACCCACGGCAACGGCAACAGATCCAGCCAGTAAGCGAGGCCCACGGAGCCGGCCTGCGCGGCGAGCACCAGGGTGCGGATGAAAGTCAGCCGCCAGAGATTCTGGCGAGTGGCGGAAGTCAGTTGTACGGGGGCGAGCATGAGCTCTCCTGATGAGCGCTCCAGGCGGATCGCACGGAGTATAACCAAGGCGCGGGCTTGAGAGGCGAAAGTGCGGCAAACGACCACACCCAAAAGCAGTTGCAAGTTGCGAGCTTCAAGCTACGAGCAAAAGCTTGCGGCTTGCAGCTTGAATCTCGTCGCTGGCCTTGTCATCTGTATAGAAGTTGTAACTGGGCGAACCGGATCATAAAAGCTAGAGTCTGATGGTTTCACGCAGGCCCCCGAACCATCACCTGCGCCCTCATCAAGGAGCTTTCATGCACACATTTCGCCGCAGCGCCGCCCTTCTCGCCCTGACCGTCGGCAGCATCGCCAGCCTTCCGGCCATGGCCGCCGATGAGCTGCACTACAACCAGATTTCCCTGCGCGCCGAAGTCAGCCAGGAAGTGGCCCGCGACCTTATGATCGTGACCCTCTACACCGAAGAACAGAACACCGACCCGGCCAAACTCGCCGCCGACGTCAGCACCACCATGAACAAGGCCCTCGCCCAGGCGAAGCAGGTCAAAGACATCACCCTGCGCCAGGGCAGCCGCAACAGCTACCCGATCTACGACACCAAGGGCCAGAAAATCACCGGCTGGCGCGAACGCGCCGAACTGCGCCTGGAAAGCGCCGACTTCGCCGCCCTGTCCAAACTCACCGGCGAGCTGCTGACCGACCTGAAAATGGGCGGCATGGACTTCGCCATCGCCGACCCGACCCGCAAGGCCAGCGAAGACCAACTGCTGAAAGAAGCCGTCACCGCCTTCAAGGCCCGCGCCCAACTGGCCACCGACGCCCTGGGCGGCAAGGGTTACAAAATCGTCAACCTGAACCTCAACAGCAACGGCTTCCCGCAACCGTACATGCGCGCCCCGATGATGATGAAAGCCGCTGGCATGGATTCGGCGCCCGTCACGCCTGAAGTCGAAGCCGGCACCAGCCAGGTCAGCCTGACCGCTGATGGCTCGATTGAAGTGTTGATGCAGTGATTGAATGACGACTGAATGAAAAACCGGCGATCAGTGATGATCGCCGGTTTTTTTTATACCTGGGATTTGTGTTGTCAGGTTTGCGGATCAACCCGATCCAGCGCGCGGTTCACTGCAAGCTCCGCCAGCATGATGATCTGCTGGATACCCAGTGCCGTATTGCGTTGCGGGCCGCTGAGTTCGTTGGCGAAATTGCTGGCGATGGTACTGGCCGAGGCCAGGGATTCGCAGGCATTGGCCAGCAGGCTTTCGGTGTCGACGTTGGGCGTGACCATGTACATCGTGCTCGGGCGCGGTTTGGTGGGGTTGGGGCACAGGTAATAGTCGAGGGCGCGTTTGATGGCTTCGCGGTTGCGGGCGAGGTCTTCGGCGCGCATGGCTTCTTCGAGGGGTGTGGGTGTTTCGAGGGGTGGGTCGGGTACGGGCTTGTTCATGGAGCATTTCCTTATGAATTTGCGCCACTCATTTCCGATCTCACTCGAGAAATGAGGTGGCAACTATGTACGGAGTGAGATTACCGGTAAGGAAACCAACCCGGCCGGACCGAAGTCCGCCCGTACATAGCCGCCATAAAGAACTGCCGACAGCATGAACTGGCGGCGATTATGGGGCGGCTTGCTCTGGTTTCCAAATTCAGTAACCGGGAATCTCACCTCCCGATCGCAGAGTCTTCTGCGACAACCAAAGACTAGGGATCGTGCTTCCGACGGACAACCTGAAAACCTTGTGGGAAGGTTCGGTGAATCCCACACATCTTTAAACATTCGAAAATGGAACGCGGAGCGTCCCGGGCTGCATTCCCACGCGGAGCGTGGGAACGATCAAGCAGTCCGCAGTTGCTTTCCGCTTTCCGCTTTCCGCTTTCCGCTTCCCACCACTCAACACGATGAGCGTTAGCTCGAGTAAAGCTCTTGATCTTTTGGCGACGTCGGAAGGCTGAGTGGAGGGATTTATCCGGGGGTGGGAGCGCAGCGACCGTTTGGCGAAGCCAAACACATCGAGAGGAGGTGCAGCGAAGCAAACCGTAGGCGATGCCCCCGGATGAATCCCGTAACGAAGGAACCCCGAGCCCCAGCGAGGGGCCGAACGCAGGAGCAAGCGTTTTTGGTTACTTTTTAGGCGTTTGTAAAAAGTGACCCGCCGTCAGGGCGGAACCATAAGAAGCCGTTACCGCAGCAACGGATATGTACACAAGCCCAGATATACCGAGATAGACGCATCCCCTCAAAAAACGATATTTCCGAACACCCCCAAATCCCCGCTAACCTCAAACAACAACCACCTAAAAACCCACGGGCCAGACATGCATAGATCCACCCTAAAACCACTCCTGATCACCCTGGCCCTGACCGCCATAACCCCAATCGCCAACGCAGCCACAACCCTCGTCTACTGCTCCGAAGCCAGCCCCGCAGGCTTCGACCCCAGCCAATACACCAGCGGCACCGACTTCGACGCCTCCGCCGAAACCCTCTTCAACCGTCTCACCCAATTCAAACGCGGCGGCACCGAAGTCGAACCCGGTCTGGCGACCAAATGGGACGTAAGCCCGGACGGCCTCCAGTACACCTTCCACCTGCGCCAAAACGTAAAATTCCACACCACCGACTACTTCACCCCAACCCGAACCTTCAACGCCGACGACGTCCTCTTCACCTTCCAGCGCCTGCTCGACCCGGACAACGCCTTTCGCAAGGCCTACCCCGCCGAGTCCCCGTACTTCACCGACATGGGCCTGAACACCACGATCAAATCCGTGGAAAAACTCGACGACAACACCGTGCGCTTCAACCTGAACAACGTCGACGCCGCGTTCGTGCAAAACCTCGCCATGAGCTTCGCCTCGGTGCAATCGGCCGAATACGCCGCCCAATTGCTGAAGGAAGGCCACGCCGCTGACCTCAACCAGAAACCGGTCGGCACCGGCCCGTTCGTGTTCAAGCGCTACCAGAAGGACGCGCAGATCCGCTACGCCGCGAACAAGGACTACTGGAAACCCGAGGACGTGAAGCTCGACAACCTGGTGTTCTCGATCACCCCGGACGCCGCCGTCCGCCTGCAAAAGCTCAAGACCGGCGAATGCCAGGTCAGCGGTTACCCGCGCCCCGCCGACATCGAAGTGATGGAAAAAGACCCGAACCTGCGGGTGTTGAAGCAGCCCGGTTTCAACCTCGGCTTCCTCGCCTACAACACCACCCATCCGCCGCTGGATCAGCTCAAAGTGCGCCAGGCGCTGGACATGGCCATCGACAAACCGGCAATCATCAAAGCGGTTTATCAGAGTGCCGGACAGCTGGCGCAAAACGCCTTGCCGCCAGCGCAATGGTCGTTCGATCCGAACATAAAAGACGCGCCGCACGACCCTGTGAAAGCCAAAGCGCTACTCAAGGAAGCCGGGGTTGCACCGGGTACAACCATCAACCTCTGGGCCATGACCGTGCAGCGCGCCTCGAACCCGAATGCGCGGATGTCGGCACAGATGATCCAGCAGGATTGGGAGAAGATCGGTATCAAGGCCAACATCGTCAGCTATGAATGGGGCGAGTACATCAAGCGCGCCAAGAATGGCGAACACGACGCGATGATCTACGGCTGGACCGGTGACAACGGCGACCCCGACAACTGGCTGGGCGTGCTTTACAGCTGCGCGGCGGTGAACGGCAGCAACTACGCCAAATGGTGCAATCCGGCCTACGACAAGCTGGTGCAGCAGGCCAAGGTGTCCACCGATAAATCGCAACGGGTAAAACTGTATCAACAGGCGCAACTGATCCTTAAACAGCAGGTGCCGATCACGCCGATCGCCAACTCCACGGTGTTCCAGCCGCTGCGCAAGGAAGTCAGCGACTTCAAGATCAGCCCGTTCGGTCTAACCCCCTTCTATGGCGTGGGTATAAATAAGTAACACCCGGCCCCAATGCGGCGCGTACGGCATGACCAATGCACCGTTTTGGGGCTCCATTTGCACCGTAAAAACCGGTCGCAAACGGTCAAATGCGTCAGAAGTTATACGGATGCGACATTAAGGTACGTTCGTGCCACGCTTTGAGGCCGCCGAGCGCTCTGGATCTTGCATTGGGTATGGGCCCTGCATAAGTATCCGCAGGCACGACTCACGAGGTCGTACCTCACTACTAAAAAATGACAACAAATCATGAGGCCAACATGCTTAAACACGCGGTCATTCCGTTTTTAGTCGGCGCAGGCTTGTTAGCCTCCGCACCTTTCGCCACCGCTGCGACTAACCTGGTGTTCTGCTCCGAAGGCAGCCCGGCCGGTTTCGATCCAGGCCAATACACCACCGGAACCGACTTCGACGCCTCAGCCGAAACCATGTTCAACCGTCTGACCCAGTTCGAGCGTGGCGGTACCGCCGTGATTCCTGGTCTGGCGACCAAGTGGGACATCTCGGATGACGGCCTGACTTACACCTTCCACCTGCGCGAAGGCGTCAAGTTCCACACCACCCCGTATTTCAAGCCGACTCGTGAGTTCAACGCCGACGACGTGCTGTTCACCTTCAATCGCATGATTAACAAGGATGACCCGTTCCGTAAGGCGTACCCGACCGAATTCCCGTACTTCACCGACATGGGGATGGACACCAACATCACCAAGATCGATAAAGTCGACGACCACACCGTCAAGTTCACCCTGAAAGAAGTCGACGCTGCGTTCATCCAGAACATGGCCATGAGCTTCGCGTCGATCCAGTCCGCCGAGTACGCAGCCCAGCTGCTGAAAGAAGGCAAGGCTGCCGACATCAACCAGAAGCCGATCGGCACTGGTCCTTTCGTGTTCAAGAGCTACCAGAAAGACTCCAACATCCGCTATACCGGCAACAAGGAATACTGGAAGCCTGAAGACGTGAAGATCGACAACCTGATCTTCGCCATCACCACCGACCCGTCGGTACGTATCCAGAAGCTGAAGAAGAACGAGTGTCAGGTCACCCTGTTCCCGCGTCCGGCCGACCTCGCGGCACTGAAAGCCGATCCTGCGCTGAAGATGCCTGACCAGGCTGGCTTCAACCTGGGCTACATCGCCTACAACGTGATGGACAAGGTCAAGGGCAGCAACGAGCCTAATCCGCTGGCCGACCTGCGCGTTCGCCAGGCGCTGGACATGTCGGTCAACAAGCCACAGATCATCGACTCGGTATACCAGGGCGCGGGCCAACTGGCCGTCAACGCCATGCCGCCGACCCAGTGGTCCTACGACACCACCATCAAGGACGCCAAGTACGATCCTGAGAAAGCCAAACAGCTGCTCAAGGAAGCCGGCGTCAAGGAAGGTACCGAGATCGTTCTGTGGGCGATGCCGGTTCAGCGTCCGTACAACCCGAACGCCAAACTGATGGCCGAAATGCTCCAGTCCGACTGGAAGAAAATCGGTCTGAACGTGAAGATTCAGAGCTACGAGTGGGGCGAGTACATCAAGCGCTCCAAGGGTGGCGAGAACCAGGGCATGCTGATTGGCTGGAGCGGTGACAATGGTGATCCGGACAACTGGCTCAACGTGTTGTTTGGTTGCGACTCCCTGAGTGGCAACAACTTCTCCAAATGGTGCGACAAGAAATTCGACGGCCTCGTGAAAGAAGCCAAGCGCACCACTGACCAGGCCAAGCGCACCGAACTCTACAAAGAGGCGCAGCACGTCCTCAAAAATGCAGTCCCTATGACACCTATCGCTCACTCGACGGTGTATCAACCCATGCGCGCCAACGTGCAGGACTTCAAGATCAGCCCGTTCGGCTTGAACTCCTTCTACGGCGTCAGCGTCAGCAAATAAAAGAGGCAGCGGCGACGTTTTCAGCGTCGCCGCTGTTTTTTTTGCCGAGAAGTAAGGAATTTGCCTACAACCTTTTCCAGCCCGTCTGACCGGGATGGTTTAGGACGTGTCGCCTTTTCCTACGAGTCTTTAGGACTCAGCGCATTTACTGCCAGACCCACGGCCCCTACCGTCGGGTTCTGACCAGTGACTGCGTGGGCTTTCGGTTTTGCTGTTCGTTTCGGTTGGAGCTCAATGCAGCCACAACGTCCCTGGACGGGATCGCGGCGCATTGAAAAACACTAAAAAAGAGGGAGCGTCATGCGCCATACCTTGGTTTTTTCCGCATTGCTGGGCGCCGGCCTGTTGGCCGCCACGTCCGCCAGTTTCGCCGCCAGCGACAGCCTGGTGTTCTGCTCCGAAGGCAGCCCGGCCGGTTTCGATACCGCGCAGTACACGACGGCGACCGATAACGACGCCGCCGAACCGCTGTACAACCGCCTGGCCGAGTTCGAAAAAGGCGCGACTGGTGTAGTACCGGGCCTCGCAACCAGCTGGGATATTTCCGAGGACGGCCTCAAGTACACCTTTCACCTGCGTGAAGGGGTGAAATTTCATACAACGCCGTACTTCAAACCTACACGCGATTTCAACGCCGACGACGTGCTGTTCACGTTTAACCGCATGCTCGATCCGCAACTGCCTTTCCGTAAGGCTTATCCGACCGAGTTCCCGTATTTCAACGGGATGAGCCTCAACAAGAACATCGCCAAGGTCGAGAAGACCGGGCCGCTGACCGTGCAGTTCACGCTCAACAGCGTCGACGCCGCGTTCATCCAGAACATTGCCATGAGCTTCGCCGCCATTCTGTCCGCCGAGTACGCCGACAAGCTGCTGGCCGAAGGCAAGCCGAGCGACATCAACCAGAAGCCGATCGGCACTGGCCCGTTCGTGTTCAAGAGCTACCAGAAAGACTCGAACATTCGCTACACCGGCAACCCGCACTACTGGGATCCGAGCCGGGTGAAGCTGAAGAACCTGATTTTCGCGATCAATACCGACGCCTCGGTACGTGTGCAAAAGCTCAAGGCCGGCGAATGCCAGGTCACCCTGCACCCGCGTCCGGCCGATGTGCCGGCACTGAAGAACGACCCGAAACTGCAATTGATCGAGAAACCAGGCTTCAACCTCGGCTACATCGCCTACAACGTGCGCCACAAGCCGTTCGACCAGCTCGAAGTGCGTCAGGCGCTGGACATGGCGGTGAATAAACAGGGAATTCTCAACGCTGTTTATCAAGGCGCCGGCCAACTGGCCGTCAACGCCATGCCGCCGACCCAATGGTCCTACGACGACACCATCAAGGACGCCGCCTACAACCCGGAAAAAGCCAAAGAGCTGCTCAAGGCTGCCGGCGTCAAGGAAGGCACCGAGATCACCCTGTGGGCGATGCCGGTACAACGTCCGTACAACCCGAACGCCAAACTGATGGCCGAAATGCTCCAGGCCGACTGGGCCAAGATCGGTCTGAAAGTGAAGATCGTCAGCTACGAATGGGGCGAGTACATCAAACGCACCAAGAATGGCGAGCACGACGTCAGCCTGATCGGCTGGACCGGTGACAACGGGGATCCGGACAACTGGCTCGGCACGCTATACAGCTGCGACGCCATCGGCGGCAACAACTACTCCATGTGGTGCGATCCGGCTTACGACAAGCTGATCAAGCAGGCCAAGGTCGTCACCGACCGCGACCAGCGCACCGTGCTCTACAAACAGGCCCAGCAACTGCTCAAGCAGCAAGTGCCGATCACGCCTGTCGCCCACTCGACGGTCAACCAGCCGCTGAGCGCCAAAGTCGAAGGGTTCAAGGTGAGCCCGTTCGGTCGCAACGTGTTTTCGGGTGTCAGCATCGATTAAACAAAAAACCGATTAGCCGCAATGCTGAGGGGGCCGTCTACCCCCTCACGCAAGCGCTTTGCCGAAATTCGCCAATCAGGCCTTTTGCAAACGTTTGCGATGTGTGAATGAGTTCTAAACCAATAACCGGCCAACCCAAAAAAGCCGGCATAAAAAGAAAGTAAAGGAGCTTCACCCATGAAACTGAGCAATACCGCGATACTGGCCCTGGCCATCAGCAGCATCACCGCCACGGCTTACGCGGAAACCCAAAGCCAGGCGTTCACCCCGGTGACCGTCAACACCAAGAGCGCCCAGGCAGAAGCCACCGGTTTCGTCGAAGGTCAGTCGATCACCGGCACTACCCGCAACTGGTACGCCAACGAACAACTGAAGCGCGGCGGCAAGTTCACCTATCGCAAGGATGGTGTGGCCACCCCGACCGACCGCCGTATCAACTGGGTGCAAGGCACTATCGTCAAGTACAACTCGGGCTTCACCGAAGGCACCGTCGGTTTCAGCACCGAAGTGGCGGCGTACAACGCCATCGCGCTGGAGCGTGACCGCGAGAACCTGGCGGCCAACAACGGCGGCGCACCGGGAACCCGTCCAGGCGCGGGCAACAACCGTACCCTGACCCGTGAAGGCGGCGAAGCCCAGGGCCAGTGGAGCAAAGTCGGCCTGGCCAACGTCAAGGCGCGGATCTCCAACACCACCCTGACCGCCGGTCGCATGAACTTCAGCAGCCCGCAGGTCGATGTGATCGGCAACCGTCCGCTGCCATCGAGCTTCGAAGGTCTCGCGATCCACAGCGAAGAACTGAACAACCTGTCCTTCGACCTGGCCTCGTTCGACCGCGTGTCGCCGCGTACCGAAGAAAGCCTGAGCAAATTCCGCTCCGAATACGGCGCGATCGATGCCGAAGCCGACCACGTTCACACCGGCGGTATCTCGTACCAGCCGTTCGCCAGCCTGACCACCAGCCTGTGGGGCACCCAGGCCGAAGACCTGTGGAACCAGTACTACTTCGGCGCCACCCACGTGCTGGGTGACAGCTCGGTTCTGGCCCTGACCACCGGTCTGAACTACTACAAGACCGTGGACGAAGGTAAGAAAAAACTCGGTGAAATCGACAACGACACCTACTCCCTGTCGTTCGGTCTGACCCACCAGGCGCATACCCTGACCTTCTCCTACCAGGAAGTGAACGGTAACGAGTACTTCGACTACCTGCACGAAACCAACGGTATCTACCTGGCCAACTCCCTGCTGTCGGACTTCAACGGCCCGAACGAGAAATCCTTCCAGGTGGCCTACGGTCTGAACATGGCCGAATACGGCGTGCCAGGCCTGAAGTTCAACATCTACCAGGCCCGCGGCTGGGGCATCGACGGCACTCACTACAAGGGTGGCGGCTACGATGGCGTGCAGTCGATGGACGGCGAGCACCACTATGAATACGGCATCGGTGCCGCTTATGCCGTACAGAGCGGTCCTCTGAAGGCAACCACCGTTCGCGCGACCTACACCGCGCACCGCGCCAGCGAAAACCAGGCTGACGGCAGCATCAACGAGTTCCGTCTGGTGACCACCGTTCCATTCAACATCCTGTAAAACCGCCAGCCGACGGCTGACTCAGTGACGAGTCGGCCGTTCGGCTTTTGTCTTCAACCGATTGCAGAGGGTTCTTGATGAAAATGCTTCCCCTACGTGCGGCCATCGCGGCTGCGTTGCTGAGTGTCGCTGTCGGCGTCTCGGCCAAACCCTTGGTGGTCTGCACCGAAGCCAGTCCGGAAGGCTTCGATATAGTCCAGTACACGACTGCAGTCACAGCCGACGCGGTGGCCGAAACCATCTTAAACCGTCTGGCGGACTTCAAGCCCGGCACCACCGAAGTGATTCCGGCGCTGGCCGAATCCTGGGACATCAGCGACGACGGCCTGACCTACACGTTCCACCTGCGCAAAGGCGTCAAGTTTCACACCACCGAATATTTCAAGCCGACCCGCGACATGAACGCCGACGACGTGGTCTGGAGTTTCCAGCGTCAGCTGGACCCGAATCACCCGTGGCACAAGCTGTCGAGCGTGGGCTTCCCGTACTTTGAAAGCATGGGCTTCAAGGAACTGCTCAAAAGCGTCGAGAAAGTCGACGACAACACCGTCAAGTTCACCCTGACCCGTCGCGAAGCGCCGTTCCTGGCCGACATCGCCATGGCGTTCTCCTCGATCTACTCGGCCGAGTACGCCGATCAGTTGCTCAAGGCCAACAAGACTGGCGATCTGAACAACAAGCCGGTCGGCACCGGGCCGTTTATCTTCCAGCGCTACAACAAGGACGCCCAGGTGCGCTTCAAGGCCAACCCGGACTATTTCCGCGGCAAGCCGCCGGCTGACGCGCTGATCCTGGCGATCGCCACCGACAACAACGTGCGCTTGCAGAAACTCAAGGCCAACGAGTGCCAGATCGCGCTGTACCCGAAACCGGATGACATCCCGAGCATCAAGAAAGACAGCAATCTGAAAGTCGACGAACTGGATGCGATGACCGTCTCGTACGTCGCCATGAACACCCAGCACAAGTACATCAGCGACGTGCGGGTGCGTAAGGCGATCGACATCGCCTTCGACAAGGAAGCCTACGTCAACGCCCTGTTCGGCAAAGGCAACGCGACGGTTGCGGTCAACCCGTACCCGCCAACCCTGCTGGGCTACAACCACGAACTGAAGAACCCGCCACGTGACCTCGATGCTGCCCGCAAGCTGCTCAAGGAAGCCGGCGTACCGGAAGGCACCGTGTTTACCCTGTTTACCCGTAACGGCGGCGGCCCGACCAACCCGAACCCGATGCTCGGCGCGCAGATGATGCAGGCTGACCTGGCGAAAGTCGGGATCAAGATCGACATCCGCGTGATGGAATGGGGCGAGATGCTCAAACGCGCCAAGGCCGGCGAGCACGACATGGTCTCGGCCGGATGGGCGGGCGACAACGGCGACCCGGATAACTTCCTGACGCCTATGCTCAGTTGCGAAGCCGCCAAGAACGGCGAAAACTACGCGCGCTGGTGCAACGAGAAATTCCAGGCCCTGCTCGACGAAGCACGGGCTAAAGTAGATCCGGCCGAACGCGCCGGGCTGTATGAACAGGCTCAAGTGCTGTTCAATCAGGATCAGCCGTGGATCAGCATGGCCCACACCCGCATGTTTACCGCAATGCGCAACAACGTAGAGGGTTATCACATCAGCCCTCTGACAACCAATAACTTCGCCACCACCCAGGTGAAGTAGATAAGAAAACTCCCGGTTTCCCTGACCCCAGGGAAACCGGGCACGCCTAACCGGCTGATGAGGTACCACACACGATGTTTAGTTTTATTGCCCGCCGACTGGGGTTGTTGATCCCCACGTTTTTCGGCATCACCTTGCTGACTTTCGCGTTGATTCGCATGATTCCCGGCGACCCCGTGGAAGTGATGATGGGCGAACGTCGGGTCGACCCCGAAATGCACGCTCAGGCAATGGAACGCCTCGGTCTGAACAAACCGCTGTACGCCCAATACCTGGACTACATCGGCAAACTGGCCCACGGCGACCTCGGCGAATCCCTGCGCACCCGTGAGAGCGTATGGACCGAGTTCACCTCCCTCTTCCCGGCGACCCTGGAACTGTCCATGGCCGCCCTGCTGTTCGCCGGCATCCTGGGCCTCCTGGCCGGGGTGATCGCGGCCCTCAAGCGAGGATCCCTGTTCGACCACGGGGTGATGGGCATCTCCCTCGCGGGTTATTCGATGCCGATCTTCTGGTGGGGCCTGATCCTCATCATGTTCTTCTCGGTGAGCCTGGGCTGGACCCCGGTGTCCGGGCGGATCGACCTGCTTTACGACATCGAGCCACGCACCGGCTTCATGCTGATCGACACCCTGCTGGCCGATGACATGGGCGCGTTCCTCGATGCCCTGCACCACCTGATCCTGCCGGCCATCGTGCTGGGTACCATTCCGCTGGCGGTGATCGCGCGAATGACCCGTTCGTCGATGCTCGAAGTGCTGCGTGAAGACTACATCCGTACCGCCAAGGCCAAAGGCCTGTCGCCGTCGCGCGTGGTGTTCGTCCACGGCCTGCGCAACGCGCTGATTCCGGTGCTGACTGTGGTCGGCCTGCAAGTCGGCACCCTGCTGGCCGGTGCGGTCCTGACCGAAACCATCTTCTCCTGGCCCGGCATCGGTAAATGGCTGATCGAAGCCATCGGCGCCCGGGACTACCCGGTTGTGCAAAACGGCATCCTGTTAATCGCCTGCCTGGTGATTCTGGTCAACTTCGTGGTGGATATCCTCTACGGCTTTGCCAACCCACGCATCCGTCATCAGCGCTGAGGTCAATACCCATGAGCACTCCAACTTCCTCAGTAGTCACCGCCGCCACCGCCGTGGATCAAAGTCTGCTGTATCCGTCACCGTACAAAGAGTTCTGGCAGGCCTTTGCCAAGAACAAGGGCGCCGTCGCCGGCCTGCTGTTCATGCTGCTGGTGATTTTCTGCGCGATCTTCGCGCCGTGGGTCGCCCCGCATAACCCGAGCGAGCAATACCGCGACTTCCTGCTGACGCCGCCGGCGTGGCTCGAAGGCGGGCAGATGCAATTCCTGCTCGGCACCGATGAACTGGGTCGCGACCTGCTGTCGCGTCTGATCCAGGGTTCGCGCCTGTCGCTGCTGATCGGTCTGTCGTCGGTGGTGATGTCGCTGATCCCGGGGATCCTGCTGGGTCTGTTCGCCGGTTTTTTCCCGAAAGTGGTCGGCCCGACCATCATGCGTCTGATGGACATCATGCTGGCCCTGCCGTCGCTGCTGCTGGCCGTGGCGATCGTCGCCATCCTCGGCCCTGGCCTGATCAACACCGTGATCGCGATTGCCGTGGTGTCCTTGCCGTCCTACGTGCGTCTGACCCGTGCCGCCGTGATGGGCGAGCTGAACCGCGACTACGTGACCGCCGCGCGCCTGGCCGGTGCCGGTCTGCCACGCCTGATGTTCATCACCGTGCTGCCGAACTGCATGGCACCGCTGATCGTCCAGGCGACGTTGAGCTTCTCCTCCGCGATTCTCGATGCCGCCGCCCTGGGCTTCCTCGGCCTCGGCGTCCAGCCGCCAACCCCCGAGTGGGGCACCATGCTGGCTTCGGCCCGCGACTACATCGAACGCGCCTGGTGGGTGGTGAGTCTGCCTGGTTTGACCATTTTGCTCAGCGTGCTGGCAATCAACTTGATGGGCGACGGCCTGCGCGATGCGCTGGACCCGAAACTCAAGAACGCCGCCTGAGGAGATTCCCATGTCACTGTTAGAAATCAAGAATCTCAACGTTCGCTTCGGCGACAAGAACGCCACCCCGGTCGTCGACGGCCTCGACCTGAAAGTCGACAAGGGCGAAGTCCTGGCGATCGTGGGCGAGTCGGGTTCCGGCAAGTCCGTGACCATGATGGCGCTGATGGGCCTGATCGAGCACCCGGGGATCGTCACCGCCGATTCGCTGAGCTTCGACGGCAAGAACATGCTCAAGCTGAACAACCGCCAGCGTCGGCAGATCGTCGGCAAAGACCTGGCGATGGTGTTCCAGGACCCGATGACCGCGCTGAACCCGAGCTACACCGTCGGTTTCCAGATCGAAGAAGTGCTGCGCCTGCACCTGAAAATGTCCGGCAAGCAAGCGCGCAAACGCGCGATCGAACTGCTGGAAAAAGTCGAAATCCCGGGCGCCGCCAGCCGTATGGATGCCTACCCGCATCAACTGTCCGGCGGCATGAGCCAGCGTGTGGCAATTGCCATGGCGATTGCCGGCGAGCCGAAACTGCTGATCGCCGACGAACCGACCACTGCACTCGACGTGACCATTCAGGCGCAAATCATGGATCTGCTGCTGGCGTTGCAGAAAGAGCAGAACATGGGCCTGGTGCTGATCACCCACGACCTCGCCGTGGTGGCCGAAACCGCCCAGCGTGTGTGCGTGATGTATGCCGGTCAAGCCGTTGAAGTCGGGCAGGTGCCGCAACTGTTCGACATCCCGGCCCACCCGTACAGCGAAGCGCTGCTCAAGGCGATTCCGGAACACAGCCAGGGTGCCGAGCGTCTGGCGACTTTGCCGGGGATCGTTCCCGGCCGTTACGACCGCCCGCAAGGCTGCCTGCTGTCGCCGCGCTGCCCGTACGTGCAGGACAGCTGCCGCGCGCAGCGTCCGACCCTTGACCCGAAAAGCCACAGCCTCGCCCGCTGCTTCTATCCGTTGAACCAGGAGGTGGCGTAATGGCCGTCGTACTTACCGCCCGCGACCTGACCCGTCACTACGAAGTCTCCCGTGGCCTGTTCAAGGGCCACGCCACCGTGCGCGCCCTCAACGGCGTGTCGTTCGAGCTGGAAGCCGGCAAGACCCTCGCCGTCGTCGGTGAATCGGGCTGCGGCAAATCCACCCTCGCCCGCGCCCTGACCCTGATCGAAGAGCCGTCGTCCGGTTCCCTGAAAATCGCCGGGCAAGAAGTGGCCGGCGCCGACAAGGCTCAGCGCAAACAACTGCGCAAAGACGTGCAGATGGTGTTCCAGAGCCCGTACGCGTCGTTGAACCCTCGGCAGAAAATCGGTGATCAACTGGCCGAGCCGCTGTTGATCAACACCAACCTGTCGGCCGCCGAGCGTCGCGAGAAAGTCCAGGCGATGATGAAGCAGGTCGGCTTGCGTCCCGAGCACTACCAGCGTTATCCGCACATGTTCTCCGGCGGTCAGCGTCAGCGTATCGCGCTGGCCCGCGCCATGATGCTGCAACCGAAAGTGCTGGTGGCGGACGAACCGACCTCGGCGCTGGACGTGTCGATCCAGGCGCAGGTGCTGAACCTGTTCATGGACATGCAGCAGGAGTTCAACACCGGCTACGTGTTCATCTCGCACAACCTGGCGGTGGTGCAGCACGTGGCGGATGACGTGATGGTGATGTACCTCGGTCGCCCGGTGGAGATCGGTCCGAAGCACGACATCTATGCCCGCCCTCTGCACCCGTACACCCAGGCGCTGTTGTCGGCGACCCCGACCATCCATCCGGATCCGGACAAGCCGAAAATCAAGATCGTCGGCGAGTTGCCCAACCCGCTGAACCCGCCGCCTGGCTGCGCGTTCCACAAGCGCTGCCCGTACGCCACCGCGCGTTGCAGCAGCGAAGAGCCGGTTCTGCGCCAGCTCGACACCCGTCAGGTCGCGTGCCACTACGCCGAGCAGTTCCTCGACGGCGCGGCATGAAAAAACCCGCCCCGTTTCCCGGGGCGGGTTGTTGATGAGTTGACCAAACCCCTTCTGCCCCGATTGCGCATCAGTCGAGAAAGAAGGGGTTTTCTTTTGCCCGGCGTTTACATCCGGCTGACCCGGCGTCGTTGGATATTCGGTGGGGTGACCAAAAAATCCCGGGCTATCGCGCAACGGTCTAAACAACTGTCAGTTATGACAGGTGCTCGATAGAGCGAGGCAGGCTTATGGTTTCACGTACTCAATACGCGTGACGCTGCACTCAATCCCTCTATTGTTGGATCTGGAGTATCAGGAAATGAACGATGAACACATCGCTACACCGCACCCTCGTGCGCTGCTGGATCGGGTGGTTGACTTTAATCTCCAACCGCGGGACGGCAAGGGGGAGCTCACTGCCAGGGCTAGCAAAGACTACCCCATAGACATCACGTCAGAGCCAACGGATTCCCACACGCTGAAAACCGGGATCAAGACGATCGATCTGCTGCGCCCCGTTCTGAAGGGCAGCAAAATCGGTGTGTTCGGGGGAGCAGGGGTTGGCAAGACGGTATTGATACAGGAACTGATAAATAACATCGCAAAATCTCAGCAATCGTTTTTTGTTGTTTCTATAGAAATCGGGCTTGGGTCGAGCTACCCGAACTCCATAAGTAAGGACGCAAGTGATGACAAACGATTGAGATTGATCGGCTCGGAACATGACTCACAGGACGACTATCTAAGGGCGGTAAAAGTCGGATTGGCCGTGGCCGAGCATTTCCGTGACGAAGGTCGTAACGTTCTGGTGACAATCGATTCCTCCCCCCGATTCACCCAGGCCGGTAGCGAAGTCTCCGCACTGCTCGGTCGAATACCTTCGGAAGTCGCTTACCAGCCGACCCTCGCGACAGAGATAGGCGCCCCGCGAGAGCCGAGGGGATCGATAACTTCTGTACAAGCCATCTACACACCTGCGGAGGACCTGACCGACCCGGCGCCGTCGACCACTTTCGCCGACCTGGACGCCTCCTTCGTTCTGTCTACAAAACTGGCCGCCGACAATATCTATCCAGCGGTAGATCCACTGAGCTCGACTTCGCGCCTGCTGGACCTGGACGTGGTCAGTGAAGAACACTACAAAACAGCTAATAGCGTTCTGAACTTGCTGGAGAAATACGGATCACTGAAAGACATCATTGCAACACTGGGTATGGACGAACTGTCGGACGAGGACAAGCTGACGGTTAGCCGTGCTCGTAAGATCCAGTACTTCTTGTCGCAGCCTCGCTCCAAGGCTGGAACTCCGGGTGGATACTTTTTCCTGGAAAACACCATTGCTGTTTGCAAAGGGATTGTCAGCAGTAAGTACGACCACATGGAAGATGAGGACTTCATTTACGGCACGTACGACGTCCCCATCTTCAATTCCGGAAAGGCTCAAATCCAGCCACGCTAAGCACGCAGAGAAAACAAAAAGGCGAAGCTCCACGCTTCGCCTTTTCCCAACCCGTCCATCTGAAAGCCAAATGCGTGGAAATGTGCCCTCCGCACACTAAGTTTGGCTGTCGCCCTCATCCGGATCATCGGTGTCCGGCTCATCGGTGGTCGAGTCGTCATCGTCGGCGCTGCCACCCTGGCCCTTATCGCCCGGCTCGGACTCGGACTTGGCCAGCATCAGCGTGCTGTGCCCCACCTGCCCGCTGGACGCCTGGGTATCGTGATCCTCGCACTCGGCCCAGGCCGTCGCGGTGCCGAGGGACAGCATCACCATCACTTTCAACAGCAGCAAAATCCGTAGCAACCTGCTTTTCATAGCCGAGTCCATCCTGTTCCAAGTGAGAAATTCATGCTGACCTGACGCTGATTGAAATCTAGTTCCGATCCGCCGGGTTCACCAGATAGGACGCTAACCAATGCCCGGAAATGCCATGCGTGGACAGACCGCTTTCGAATAACGCTTATAACCGGATCGGCTAAGCGAGATCGCTTCTCCCGATCGCTTGCTGAGCAACCTATCTACAGCCAATAAAAAGCCCCCGAGGCTTTTGCATCGGGGGCTTTGGATGGAGCAGTTCAGCGCTTAGTGATGCTCGCGCGTCGCACGGAATTTCACGTCCGGCCAGCGCTCTTCCATCAGGGCCAGGTTGACCCGGGTCGGCGCGAGGTAGGTCAGGTGACCGCCGCCGTCCAGTGCCAGGTTTTCCACGGCCTTGTTGGAGAATTCCTCGAGCTTCTTCTTGTCGCTGCATTCGATCCAGCGCGCGGAGTACACGGTGATCGGCTCGTAGGAGCACTCGACCTTGTATTCCTCTTTCAGGCGGCTGGCGACCACATCGAACTGCAGCACACCGACGGCGCCGAGGATGATGTCGTTGCTGCGCTCCGGGAAGAACACCTGGGTCGCGCCTTCTTCGGCGAGCTGTTGCAGGCCCTGACGCAGTTGCTTGGATTTCAGCGGGTCGCGCAGGCGTACGCGGCGGAACAGTTCCGGGGCGAAGTGCGGGATACCGGTGAAGCCCAGGGTTTCGCCTTCGCTGAAGGTGTCGCCGATCTGGATCGTGCCGTGGTTGTGCAGACCGATGATGTCGCCGGCGTACGCTTCTTCCAGCTGTTCACGCTCGGAGGAGAAGAACGTCAGGGCGTCGCCGATGCGCACGTCCTTGCCGGTACGCACATGACGCATCTTCATGCCTTTCTCGTACTTGCCGGAGCAGATACGCATGAAGGCGATACGGTCGCGATGTTTCGGGTCCATGTTCGCCTGGATCTTGAAGATGAAGCCCGAGAACTTCTCTTCCACCGGCTCCACGGTGCGCTCGTTGGCTACGCGTGGCAGCGGGCGCGGGGCCCAGTCGACCACGGCGTCGAGTACGTGGTCGACACCGAAGTTGCCCAGTGCAGTACCGAAGAACACCGGGGTCAGTTGACCGTCGAGGAACTCCTGCTGGTTGAACTCGTGGCAGGCGCCCTGCACCAGTTCCAGCTGTTCGAGGAAACGCTCGTACTCATCGCCCAGGTGTGCGCGGGCTTCGTCGGAGTCGAGCTTCTCGATGATCTTGGTTTCGGTGCGTTCGTGACCGTGACCGGCGGTGTAGACAATGATGTAGTCGTCCGCCAGGTGGTACACGCCCTTGAAGTCGCGGTAGCAACCGATCGGCCAGGTGATCGGCGCAGCCTTGATCTTCAGGACGGCTTCGATCTCGTCGAGCAGTTCGATCGGGTCGCGGATGTCACGGTCGAGTTTGTTGATGAAGCTGACGATAGGCGTGTCACGCAGACGGCAGACGTCCATCAGCGCGATGGTCCGTGGCTCTACACCTTTACCGCCGTCGAGAACCATCAGGGCCGAGTCCACCGCAGTCAGGGTGCGGTAGGTGTCTTCGGAGAAGTCTTCGTGGCCCGGGGTGTCGAGCAGGTTGATCATGTGTTCGCGATACGGGAACTGCATGACCGACGTGGTGATCGAGATGCCCCGCTGCTTTTCCATCTCCATCCAGTCGGATGTCGCGTGGCGGTCGGATTTACGGGATTTCACCGTACCGGCCACGGCAATCGCCTTGCCCATCAGCAAGAGCTTTTCGGTGATGGTGGTTTTACCGGCATCGGGGTGGGAAATAATGGCGAAAGTGCGGCGTTTCGCGACTTCGGCGGCCTGTCTGGTCATGGGAAATCGCCTGGCGGTGATTCAAAAAAGGGCGGCGATTATAGCCCAACTCGATTCAATAACCGAACCGTTGAGCACATTAAGGGTGGCCAAATGCTGCCTCGGATGGGAACCTTTTAAAGCACGGAGACGTCCATCCCCTGTTACGACAATTCGTCAGGGGCTGAAAAATCAGCAAGTTAGCCTGACGAGGCTGCGCTCATGGCTCGCTTTCAGACCGCTTTTGCCGGACTGAAAAAAAGCTGCTTCTCGCGAACACTGACTCCGGCAGCCAGGCATGGCATGCCACACGGAGCAGCGGTCGCCGACTAAAAAAAGGAGTCCGCCTGTGGCTATCCGCTATGGCAAAGGGCTGATGGGAGGTGCGGTGGTGATCGCGCTCCTGGCCCTGCTGGTCCACTGGATCGGCATCAACACGATCGAACACTACCGCGACGATTTGTTGTTTTACCTGCAAGCTCATCTGATTCTCGTCCTCGCCTCAATGCTGGCCGCCCTTGTCGTGGGCCTCCCCGCCGGTATCTTCCTGAGCCGCCCGACCATGGTCGGCCGCGCCGAACGCTTCATGCAGATCTTCAACATCGGCAACACCGTGCCGCCGCTGGCCGTGCTGGCGATTGCCCTGGGGATTCTCGGCATCGGCAGCGGTCCGGCGATCTTCGCTTTGTTCCTCGCCTCGCTGTTGCCGATTGTGCGCAACACCTATGAAGGCCTGAAAAACGTCCAGGGCTCGCTGAAAGAAGCCGCCGTCGGGATCGGCATGACTCCGCGCCAGGTGCTGTGGAAAGTCGAGTTGCCCAACGCCGTGCCGATCATCGTCGGCGGTGTGCGGGTGGCGCTGGCGATCAACGTCGGTACCGCGCCGCTGGCCTTCCTGATCGGCGCCAACAGCCTCGGCAGCCTGATCTTCCCCGGCATCGCCCTGAACAATCAGCCGCAACTGCTGCTCGGCGCCGCGTGCACTGCGCTGCTGGCCCTGCTGCTCGATGGCGTGGTCACCCTCGCCAGCCGTCTCTGGCTGGAACGCGGTTTGCGCCCGTCTTGAGGCTTTGCGAAGGAATATTTATGAAAAGACTTAGTTTGATTCTGGGCTGCGTGCTGCTCTTCGCAGGCATCGCCCAAGCCGCCGACAAACCGGTGATTCGCCTCGGCGCCCGGGTATTCACCGAGCAGACCCTGCTCGCGGAAATCACCGCGCAATACCTGCGCAGCAAAGGCTACGACGCGCAGATCACCGGTGGTCTGGGCAGTAACCTGGCCCGCAGCGCCCACGAAACCGGGCAACTGGACATGCTCTGGGAATACACCGGTGTGTCGCTGGTGGCCTACAACCACGTCACCGAAAAACTCGACAGTGCACAGTCCTACGCCCGGGTCAAAGAACTCGATGCGAAGAAAGGCCTGGTCTGGCTCACGCCGTCGAAATTCAGCAACACCTACGCCCTCGCCCTGCCGAAGACCGTGGCCGAGGAATATCCGCAGATCCACACCATCAGCCAGTTGAACGAAGTGCTGCGCGCTGAAGCCAAAACCAATCATCTGGTGGCGCTGGACACCGAGTTCGCCAACCGCTCCGACGGTCTGGACGGCATGGTCAAGCTCTACGACATGAACCTGACCCGCCAGAACATCCGGCAGATGGACGCAGGGCTGGTGTACACCGCGCTACGTAACGGGCAGGTGTTTGCCGGTCTGGTCTACACCACCGACGGTCGTCTCAACGCCTTCGGCCTGAAGTTGCTGGAAGACGACAAGCACTACTTCCCGGACTACACCGCTGCGCCAGTGGTGCGTCAGGCCTACCTCGACGCGCACCCGCAACTGGCGGAGCAACTCAAGCCGCTGGCCGAACTGTTCGACGATGAAACCATGCGCCAGCTCAACGCGCGGGTCGATGTCGATCACGAGAGCCCGTCGAAAGTCGCTGCCGATTTCCTGCGCCAGCACCCACTGAATTAAAGGAGGAAAAGTCATGGAATTTTTGAACGCCTTTTCCCACCTCGACTGGCAGCAGGTGATGCACCTGACCTGGCAGCACATCACCCTGGTCGGCATCGCCGTCAGCCTGGCGATTCTTATCGGCGTGCCGCTGGGCATTTTGATGACGCGCTTCCCGAGCCTCGCCGGTCCCTTGCAGGCCAGCGCCACGGTGTTGCTGACCGTGCCGTCGATTGCGTTGTTCGGCCTGCTGCTGCCGTTCTATTCGAAATTCGGCCAGGGCCTCGGCCCGATGCCGGCGATCACCGCCGTGTTCCTGTATTCACTGCTGCCGATCATGCGCAACACCTACCTCGCCCTGACCGGCGTCGAACCGGGTATTCGCGAGGCCGCACGCGGCATCGGCATGACCTTCGGCCAGCGCCTGCGCATGGTCGAGTTGCCGATCGCCGTGCCGGTGATCCTCGCCGGCGTACGCACTGCCGTGGTGATGAACATCGGTGTGATGACCATTGCCGCGACCATCGGCGCCGGCGGCCTCGGCGTGCTGATCCTCGCCTCCATCAGCCGCAGCGACATGTCGATGCTCATCGTCGGCGCGCTGCTGGTCAGTCTTCTGGCGATCTTCGCCGACCTCATTTTGCAGTGGCTGCAACGTTCGCTGACTCCAAAAGGACTCCTCAAATGATCGAACTTCAAAACCTCAGCAAGACCTTCCAAAGCAACGGCAAAGATGTGAAAGCCGTGGACTCGGTAAGCCTGACCGTCAATGAAGGCGAAATCTGTGTGTTCCTCGGGCCATCGGGTTGCGGCAAAAGCACCACGCTGAAAATGATCAACCGCCTGATCAAGCCGACCTCGGGCAAGATCCTGATCAACGGCGAAGACACCACCGACCTCGACGAAGTGACCCTGCGCCGCAACATCGGCTACGTGATCCAGCAGATCGGTCTGTTCCCGAACATGACTATCGAAGAGAACATCGTGGTGGTGCCGAAACTGCTCGGCTGGGACAAACAAAAATGCCACGACCGCGCCCGCGAACTGATGAGCATGATCAAGCTTGAGCCCAAGCAGTATCTGCATCGCTACCCCCGCGAACTGTCCGGCGGCCAGCAGCAACGGATCGGCGTGATCCGTGCGCTGGCGGCGGATGCACCGCTGCTGCTGATGGACGAACCGTTCGGCGCGGTCGACCCGATCAACCGCGAGATGATCCAGAACGAATTCTTCGAGATGCAGCGGGCGCTGAACAAGACCGTGATCATGGTCAGCCACGACATCGACGAAGCGATCAAGCTCGGCGACAAGATCGCGATCTTCCGCGCCGGCAAGTTGCTGCAGATCGATCATCCGGACACCCTGCTCGCTCATCCGGCGGACGACTTTGTCAGCAACTTCGTCGGTCAGGACAGCACCCTCAAACGTCTGCTGCTGGTCAAAGCCGAAGACGCCGCGGACAACGCGCCGTCGGTGAGCCCGGAAACCCCGGTGGCCGATGCGCTGGAGTTGATGGACGAGCATGACCGTCGTTATGTCGTCGTCACTGACGCGGAGAACAAGGCTCTGGGTTATGTGCGCCGTCGCGACCTGCACCGTCAGACCGGCACCTGTGCGCAATTCCTCCGCGAGTTCAACGCCACCGCTGCCTACGACGAGCATTTGCGCATTCTGTTGTCGCGCATGTACGAGTTCAATCGCTCATGGCTGCCAGTGATGGATGCCGAGCGTGTGTTCCTTGGCGAGGTCACCCAGGAGTCGATTGCGGCTTACCTGAGTTCGGGCCGTTCGCGCGGAATGAAGACCAATATCGTGTCACCGGCCGAAGCGGTGGCCTGATCAAATGCAAAAGGGCTGTTCGACAGCCCTTTTTTTCGACCGCCGGAATCTGAAAGCCGTGATTATTTTGCCGACTATGAGCCGGCAAGAAATATCAACACGTCAGAAGGTTGAACCCGCCCGAAGATCTCTGCCTCAACCAGCAACTTCCCTCGCACCTCCCCTTCTCGCCGCCAACGTCGCCGATGTTGAAGTGAACGCACTTATCTGAGACTTGGCACACATCAGCGTCGAACGTGCAGGTATTTTTAACACCTGAAAATTATTGCGGAACATCTGCCCGTCATCTCGGTCGGGTACAAAGAGTGATATCCGCGACGTACGTCAGAAGCGTGCAAAAACGCGACATTTTTAGTTGATCTCAGGCCCCTCACGCCCTAAAGTTCGCGCCGAACGTCCATGCTGGAAACGATCCATCCGGCTCAAGTACTGACGACGAGACAGCAAGGCCAAGGGAAAGAAAGACTACATTTCCCATGGCCTTTTTGCTTTCGGCGACATGCCTTGGGAAGTAGGCGAACCAAAGTGGGGATACGGAGGACGTTCAGGAGGGTGTGTCATCAATGAATTCACGAGTGCGCCGGGTCTGCTTTTGCGCAGGGCAAGGCGCGAGGCCCGCAGTTTGGTTGTTCCAAATAAGGGACGAGCAACGCAGCCCTGCGCAAAAGCAGGCCCGGCCCTTCGGGTTGTGCCTGAGCGCGCGCCATGCTGCGTTGCAGGCCTTGCGAAGGGAGCAACCATTAGCTGCGGCCTGCGCCTTGCCTGGCACGCGCTCAGGCACAACGCACTCGCGAATTCATTGATGACACACCCTCGCACCCATTGATTAACTTTGTTTGCCAGTAGGAGAGTTCCCAGCATGTCGATCCAGGTCGAAGACTATTTCGCGCGCGAAACCTTTCAGAAAATGAAGGCGTTCGCCGACAAACAGGAAACCCCGTTCGTAGTGATCGACACCGCGATGATCGCCCAGGCCTATGACGACCTGCGCGCCGGTTTCGAATTCGCCAAGGTCTACTACGCGGTCAAGGCCAACCCGGCCGTCGAGATCATCGATCTGCTCAAAGAGAAAGGTTCGAGCTTCGACATCGCCTCGATCTATGAGCTGGACAAAGTGCTGAGCCGTGGCGTCAGCGCGGACCAGATCAGCTACGGCAACACCATCAAGAAGTCCAAGGACATTCGCTACTTCTATGAGAAGGGCGTGCGCCTGTTCGCCACCGACTCGGAAGCCGACCTGCGCAACATCGCCAAGGCTGCACCGGGCGCCAAAGTCTATGTGCGCATCCTGACTGAAGGCTCGACCACGGCCGACTGGCCACTGTCGCGCAAATTCGGCTGCCAGACCGATATGGCCATGGACCTGCTGATCCTCGCCCGCGACCTGGGTCTGGTGCCATACGGCATCTCGTTCCACGTCGGTTCGCAACAGCGCGACATCAGCGTCTGGGACGCGGCGATCGCCAAGGTCAAAGTGATCTTCGAGCGCCTGAAAGAAGAAGACGGCATCCATCTCAAGCTGATCAACATGGGCGGTGGCTTCCCGGCCAACTACATCACCCGCACCAACAGCCTGGAAACCTACGCCGAAGAAATCATCCGCTTCCTCAAGGAAGACTTCGGTGATGACCTGCCGGAAATCATTCTGGAGCCGGGCCGTTCGCTGATCGCCAACGCTGGCATCCTGGTCAGCGAAGTGGTGCTGGTCGCGCGTAAATCCCGCACCGCCGTCGAGCGTTGGGTTTACACCGATGTGGGCAAATTCTCGGGCCTGATCGAAACCATGGACGAAGCGATCAAGTTCCCGATCTGGACCGAGAAGAAAGGCGAGATGGAAGAAGTCGTGATCGCCGGCCCGACCTGCGACAGCGCCGACATCATGTACGAGAACTACAAGTACGGTCTGCCGCTGAACCTGGCGATCGGTGATCGCCTGTACTGGCTGTCGACCGGTGCGTACACCACCAGTTACAGCGCGGTAGAGTTCAACGGCTTCCCGCCGCTGAAATCGTTCTACGTGTAAGCGATGCTGGCGTAATGCAAAAAGCCCATGACGTGTCATGGGCTTTTTTATGGCTGCGATTCAGGTGTTCTGTAACTCGGTGCAACGGTGAGCGTAGGCCTGCGCCAGCGCCTGGATTCGCGGATCGGTTGCGCTCGCCAGCGTCTGGCTGGCCACGCGCAGAAAATTCAGGTTGCCGCCGGCCAGCGCTTTCTCCAGCCAGACCAACGCCTCATCAACGCGCCCCTCAGCCGCCAACACCGCCGCGTAGCTGAACTGCCCACGAAAATCCCCGCCTTCGGCCGAACGTCGATACCAGTCACGGGCCGCTGCCGGATTCGCCGGGCACACTTGCCCCTCTTCCAGATAACGCCCGAGCAGGTTCATCGACTTGGCATGCCCGGACTCTGCCGCGCGCTGATACAGCGCCATGGCCTGAAGATGATCGACCGCAACACCGCGCCCGGTTGCCAGCAGGTTGGCCAGGTTATACATCGCCCAATCCAGCCCGGCATCCGCTGCAACGCGATATTGCTGGGCGGCAATCGCTGCGTCGGCCACACAACCCCATCCGTGCTCATGGCAGCGACCGAGCATGTTACGCGCCATCAGATGACCTTGCCCTGCGGCGATTTCAAACCAGCGCAAGGCCAGCGGCTGATCCTGAGCAATCCCGTGACCATCGAGCAGGATCTGCCCAAGCAGCGCCTGCGCTTCCAGCACGCCCTCACCCGCCGCGATCAGAATCGCCTGAGCCGCGCGGGCAGGGCTTTCTTCGAGCATGGCCGTGAGGCGTTCGCCGTCGAGGACTTCTTCGCGGCGCAAACGAAAGTCCGCCACTTATACCTCGACCCAGCGACGCAGCAGGTTGTGATAGGTGCCGGTGAGGCGGATCAGCGAAGGGTGATCGGGCATGTCCTGGGTAAGCAGCTGGATCGCACCGTCCATCTCGAACAGCAACGCGCGTTGGCTGTCCTCGCGCACCAGGCTTTGAGTCCAGAAGAACGAGGCATAGCGCGCACCGCGAGTCACCGCGTTGACCTTGTGCAGGCTGGTGCCGGGGTACAGCACCATATCGCCGGCGGGCAGTTTTACCCGCTGGGTGCCGAAGGTGTCCTGGATTTCCAGCTCGCCGCCGTCGTAGTCCTCGGGTTCGCTGAAGAACAGCGTGGCCGACAGATCAGTGCGTACCCGTTCGATGCTGCCCTTGGGCTGGCGTACGGCATTGTCGATGTGAAAATCGAAACTGCCACCCGCCGTGTAGCAGTTGAGTAACGGCGGAAATACCTTGTGCGGCAGCGCGGCAGACATGAACAACGGATTTTTCCACAGCCGTTCGAGCATCGCCGCGCCGATTTCCTTGGCCAGCGGATGGCCTTCGGGCAGTTGCAGATTGTGCTTGGCCTTGGCCGATTGATAGCCGGCGGTGATCTTGCCATCGGCCCAGTCCGCTTGTTCCAGCGCCTCGCGAATGCGCTGCACTTCGTCTTTCTCGAACAGCGCGGGGATGTGCAGGAGCATGGCGACGTCACCAGATGGCAAAAGGATGCCAATGGTATTGATTCTTATTGACTGTGTAAAACCCGCTAGACGAATGAACTGGTAAAAACCGTAAGGTTAAATTGTAAAGAATGTAAATTTGTCGCGAATAGTAATATTTCGCAATTGATACGAATACCTGTTTACCCTATATTCCGCCGCCTCAAATCCTTGGGGAGGGGAATAAAAATGGCACGTCAACCAGCACAAGTACCGGTCAGTTCACCACGTCTGCTCGCTTCCGCCATCGGCGTGGCGATCACCGCCGGCTCCGCAGGCCACATGGTGTTCGCCGCCGAAAAAACCGACAGCAAAGCCACCGGCAATGCCATCGCCCTGGACGCCACCGCCATCACCGGCGAAGCCCAGGACTCGACCTCCTACCAGGTCGAGAAAGCCTCCTCGCCCAAGTACACCGCGCCGCTGGTTGATACCCCGCGTTCGGTCACCGTTATCCCGCAACAAGTGCTGAAAGACACCGGCGCCCTGAACATGCAGGATGCGCTGCGCACCGTACCGGGCATCACCTTCGGTGCCGGTGAAGGCGGCAACCCGCAGGGCGACCGTCCGTTCATCCGTGGTTTCGACGCCCAGGGCGACACCTACCTCGACGGCGTGCGCGACACCGGCTCCCAGAGCCGCGAAATCTTCGCCGTGGAAAACATCGAAGTCAGCAAGGGCCCGAACTCCGCCATCGGCGGTCGCGGCGCAGCCGGCGGCAGCATCAACCTGGTGAGCAAGAAAGCCCACTTGGGCAACTCGTTCGACGGTGGCTTCACCTGGGGCTCCGACCAGACCCAGCGCTACACCATGGATGGCAACTACCAGTTCAGCGACACCGCTGCCGGCCGTCTGAACCTGATGAGCCACGAGAGCAACGTCGCCGGTCGCGACAAGGTCGACTACGACCGCTGGGGCATCGCGCCGTCCCTGGCCTTCGGCCTGGGCACCGACACTCGCGTCAACCTCGATTACTACCATCTCGAAAGCAACGACACCCCGGATTCGGGCATCCCTTACACCATCCCGGCCGGTGGCTCGGCGGCGCGCACCAAGTCCAGCCCGGACAAACCGTACGCCGGCGGCGATCACAGCAATTTCTACGGTCTGGACCGCGACTTCCGCAAGGGCCGCACCGACACCGCGACCTTCGCCATCGAGCATGACCTGAGCGACTCGCTGACGATCAAGAACACCCTGCGTCACGGCACCAGCATGCAGGATTACATCCTGACCCAGCCGGACGACAGCAAGGGCAACGTGAACAACGGCAGCGTCTGGCGTCGTGCGAACACTCGTGTGAGCAACACCGAGACCACCACCAACCAGACCGATCTGTTCGGCAACTTCTACGTTGCCGGCTTCAAGAACAGCTTCTCCACCGGTGTCGAGTACACCCGTGAGGAAAGCAGCAAATCCTCGTACAACGTCAACACCGACACCACGCCGCGCACCTCGGCCGTGACCACCAACTGCAACCCGGGTCTGATCGGCGCCGCCAGCGGCTACAACTGCACCTCGCTGTCGAACCCGACGCCGAACGATCCGTGGAACGGCGCCATTTCGCGCAACTACGCCGGCACCGACACCCAGTCCGATACCTACGCACTGTATGCGTTCGACACCCTCGAGCTGTCCGAGCAATGGCTGGTGAACATGGGCCTGCGTTACGACCACTTCGAAACCGGCTACAAGACTTACACCAACGCTGGCCGCACCACCTCCAAGGGTTCGGACACCAGCGAGTTCGTCACCGGTCAGTTCGGCATCGTCTACAAACCGGCAGAGAACGGCAGCATCTATGCGTCCTACGCCACCTCCGCCACTCCGCCGGGCAACACCCTGGGTGAAGGTCAGGAAGGCAACCCGCTGGGCGGCACGCCGGATCGCAATGGCAACCTGCTCAAGAGCGACATGGAGCCGGAAACCACCAAGAACTACGAAGTCGGTACCAAGTGGGATCTGCTGAACGATCGCCTGTCGCTGACCGCCGACATCTTCCGCACCGAGAAAGAAAACGCGCGTGTCCAGGTCGATACCACCTCGTACGAAAACGCCGGCAAGACTCGTGTACAAGGTATCGAGTTGTCCGCCAGCGGCAAGATCACCGACAAGTGGCAAGTGTTCGCCGGCTACGCCTACATGGACAGCGAACAGGTGGACGGTGGTGACCTGCCGGCCAACAAGGCCAACAACGGTAACGAGTTGCCCAACACGCCGAAGAACAGCGCCAGCCTGTGGACCACTTACCAGGTCACGCCGAAGCTGACCATCGGTGGCGGTGCGTTCTATGTGGATGACGTATTCGGCAACGTGGCCAACACCACCATGGTCGATTCCTACGTTCGCTACGACGCGATGGCGGCGTACAAGCTGAGCAAGAACGTCGACCTGCAACTGAACGTGCAGAACCTGACCAACGAGACCTACTACGACAAGGCCTTCTCGACCCACTTCGCCAATCAGGCGGCGGGCCGTACGGCATTGCTGAGCACCAACTTCCACTTCTGATCGAAGCGGGAAGTACCGAGCCCCGTTCATTCATTTGAGCGGGGCTTTTGTGCGTAATAAAGAACGTTTCTCGATAGGCCACGGCATAATGCACGCCGTGAACACAACCTCCGAACGGACAAGGCAAGCAACGTGTTGAAGAAAACCCTGTTCCAGTTGCACTGGTTTTTTGGCATCACTGCCGGGCTGGTGCTGGCCCTGATGGGCATCACCGGCGCTGCCTATTCGTTTCAGGACGAAATTCTCAAAGCCCTCAACCCTTCGGTGTTGCAGGTAGAGAAGCAGGTCGCCGGCGTGCTGCCCCCCGCCGATCTGGTGGCGCACATCGAAGCGGCCTCGGGCAAGAAAGTCTCGATGCTCTCGGTCGAGACCGAAAGCGGCAGCGCCGGACGTGTCTGGTTCACCCCGCCCAAAGGCGAACGCCGGGGCGAGATGCGCTACTTCGATCCCTACACCGCCGAGTTCAAGGGCGATGCCACGGGCCAGGACTTCTTTGGCCTGATGCTGCAACTGCACCGGTTCCTCGCCATGGGCGATACCGGTCGCAACATCACCGGCGCCTGCACCCTGATGCTGCTGTTCTTCTGCCTGTCCGGCCTGTACCTGCGCTGGCCGCGCCAGTGGCACAGCTGGCGCGTGTGGCTGACTCTCGACTGGAAGAAAAAGGGCCGCAGCTTCAACTGGGATCTGCACTCGGTGTTCGGCACCTGGTGCATGCTGGTGTATCTGCTGCTGGCACTGACCGGACTGTCCTGGTCCTACGAGTGGTACAACAAGGGCCTGACCCGACTGCTTTCCGATGCACCGCAAAACGAGCGCGTGCGCGGCGGTCGTGGCCCGGCCCCTGAAGGTCCGGCGCCGACTGCCGATTACGCCGCCATGTGGCTCAGCATCTACAGCACCGCCGGCCCGGGCCTCGCCGCCTACAACATCCGCATGCCGCCAGTCGCCGGTCAACCGGCGACCGTGTTCTACCTGCTCGACAGCTCGCCCCATGACCGCGCGCTGAACCAGATCACCCTCGACCCGGCCACCGGCGTGGTCAAGCGCGTCGACCGCTACGCCGACAAAAGCTTCAAGGCGCAATTGCTGACCAGCATTTACGCGCTGCACGTCGGCAGTTATTTCGGACTGGTCGGGCGGATCATCGTCACCGTCGCGGCCGTCTTGATGCCGCTGTTCTTCATCACCGGCTGGCTGCTGTACCTGGATCGCCGACGCAAGAAAAAGCAGATCAAGGATGCCCGCAAAGGCCTCGATCAACCGGCCGGCGATACACCGGCGTGGCTGATCGGTTTCGCCAGCCAGAGCGGTTTTGCCGAGCAACTGGCGTGGCAGACCGCCGGGCAATTGCAGGCCGCCGGATTGCCGGTGAAGGTGCAGCCGCTGGCGAATGTCAGCGAGCAGGATCTGCGCGAATCGAACAACGCGCTGTTCGTGGTCAGTACCTTCGGCGACGGCGAAGCGCCGGACAGCGCGCGCGGTTTCGAACGCAAAGTGCTGAACAACGCCTCGACCCTCGACAGCCTCAACTACGCCGTACTCGGCCTTGGCGATCGGCAGTATCAACACTTCTGCGGTTTCGCCCGACGCCTGCATCAATGGCTGGGCGAACACGGTGGCAAGACCCTGTTCGCCCCGGTCGAAGTCGACAGCGGCGATCCTTACGCGCTGCGTCACTGGCAGACCCAGCTCGGCCTGCTCACCGGGCAAGCACCGGTCGACACCTGGCAGGCACCGAGCTACGAGAACTGGACACTGGTGCGCCGCGAGCTGATGAACCCGGACAGCGCCGGCGCCCCGGTTTTCCTGCTCGGCCTGACCGCGCCGACTTCTCGCAGCTGGCTGGCCGGTGACCTGGTGGAAGTGCTGCCGCGCAACTGCCCGTGGGCCATCGAGCATTTCCTCGACGGCCTCGGCATCCGTGGCGAAACCAGCGTCAAGGTCAACGGCCTGCAGGAGCCGCTGGAAGTGGCCCTCGCCAGCCGCCAATTGCCCGAGCACCGCGCCCATCTGGTGGGCCTGCACGCCCAGGCACTGGTCGATGCGATGGTGCCGTTGGCCATGCGCGAATACTCGATCGCCTCGATTGCCGCCGACGGCGTACTGGAACTGATCGTGCGGCAAGAACAGCATGCCGACGGCAGCCTCGGCATCGGTTCCGGCTGGCTGACCGAGCATGCTCCGGTCGGCGGCAGCATCAGCCTGCGGGTCCGCCGCAACAGCGGTTTCCATCTGCCAAACGCTCCGGTGCCAATGATCCTGCTGGGCAACGGCACCGGCCTTGCCGGGCTGCGCAGCTTGCTCAAGGCGCGGATTGCCGACAATCAACAGCGTCACTGGCTGCTGTTCGGCGAGCGCAATCGCGAGCACGATTTCCTCTGTCGTGCGGAGCTGGAAGAGTGGTTAATCAATGGCGATCTGGAACGCCTCGATCTGGCGTTCTCGCGGGATCAGGCCGAGAAGATTTACGTGCAGGATCGCCTGCGCGAATCGGCCGGCGAGTTGAAGAAATGGCTGGCGGACGGTGCAGTGATCTACATCTGCGGCAGCCTTCAAGGGATGGCGTCAGGCGTGGATCAGGTGCTGAATGAAGTGCTGGGCGCTGCTGAAGTCGAACGCCTGATCGAACAGGGTCGTTATCGTCGCGACGTTTACTGATTCACCTTGGATAACTGTGGGAGCAAGCTTGCTCCCACAGCTTCAGCGCTGCATTCAGACCGGCTGCAGCTTCTGCTCAAACACCGCCACCCCCTCCAGATCCCGCAACACCACGCTCATCTCCCCGCTCTGCCCCTCGATGTTCACCTCGCCGAAAAACTGAAACCCGGCAAACGGTGAAGCGTTTTGCGTCGGGGGCGCTTTCTGAAACACCACTTGCGGGCCGAAGGTCTTGTCCAGCGGATTGGGGCCGAAACTGCCGGCGTTCAACGGCCCTGCGACAAACTCCCAGAACGGTTCGAAATCCTGGAACGCCGCGCGATCAGGGTGATAGTGATGCGCCGCGCAGTAATGCACGTCCGCCGTCAGGAACACGAAATTGCGCACCTGATGTGCCCGCAGGAACCCGAGCAATTCGGCCACTTCCAGTTCGCGCCCCTGGGCCGGACCGGGATCGCCGTTGGCCACCGCTTCCCAGCGCGCAACACCTGGACTGACTTCACCGTCGGGCACGCCAAGACCGATCGGCATGTCGGCGGCAATCACTTTCCACTGGGCTTTCGAGGCCTTCAATCCACGCTTGAGCCAGTTCAGTTGCTCGCGTCCGAGGAACGGTTTTTCCGCCCCGAGATTGTCGTCGTTGGCGCCGCGATAACTGCGCATGTCGAGCACAAACACATCGAGCATCGGCCCGTAACTGAGCTTGCGATAAATCCGCCCGCCGCCATCGGCCGCCTGCAAACGCATCGGCGCATATTCGAGCCAGGCCTGACGTGCGCGGCCGACCAGGGTGTGGATATTTTTTTCCTGATAACGCTCGTCGAGCTGCTTGCCCGGCGACCAGTTGTTGACCACTTCATGGTCGTCCCACTGCCAGATCTGCGGCACTTCGGCGTTGAAGCGACGGATGTTTTCGTCCATCAGGTTGTAGCGGTAATTGCCGCGATAATCGTCGAGGGTCTGGGCGACCTTGCTCTTGGCTTCCGTGGTGAGGTTGCGCCAGGTCCGGCCACCCTCGGTGGTCAGCTGCGCCGGCACCGGGCCGTCGGCGTAGATGGTGTCGCCGCTGTGGATAAAGAAGTCCGGCAAGCGCATGCGCATCGCTTCATAAATGCGCATGCCGCCGATATCGGGGTTGATGCCGAAGCCCTGGCCGACGGTGTCGCCGCTCCAGACAAAACGGAGATTGCGCCGCGCAGTCGGTGCACTGCGCAAGTGGCCGAGCCACGGCTCGCTGGCGACGCCAGTGCGGGCGTCCTTGAAATACACGCGGTAGAAAATCGCCTGATCAGCGGGCAACCCGGTGAGTTCGACGCGGGCGGTGAAATCGCTGCGGGCATCGGCCAGCGCCGAAACCACGCGGCGCGGATGGCGGAACTGGCTGCGGGTGTCCCATTCCACCACCATCTGTGCCGGGCGGTCGGCGCGGCTCCAGATCATCGCGCGGTCGCCCTGCAAGTCGCCAGATTGCACGCCGTCAGTCAGTTGCGGTCGATCCTTGACCGACGCGATCACGGCCGGCGCCAGCCCCGGCATCAGCAGTCCGGCGCCGACGGCTTGCATCACGCGCCGGCGACCGGGATTGAAATCGCTCATGGTGTTCTCCCTGAAAAAAGGGAAACTTAAGCACTGCTAGATGAAAGGGGTGTGACACCTCACGCCTTCGCGGGCTCCAGCGCCAGTTCCACGGCCTCCGGCCGCTTGACCAGCGCATACACCACCGCCGTCAGCAGACTGCCCGCGACAATCGCCAGCAGATACAGCAGCGCATGGTTGATCGCATTCGGAATCGCCAGCACGAACAGGCCACCGTGGGGCGCCATCAGTTTGCAGCCGAAGTACATCGACAGCGCACCGGTCAGCGCACCGCCGGCAATGCTCGCCGGGATCACCCGCAAAGGGTCTTTCGCGGCAAACGGAATCGCCCCTTCGGAGATGAAGCACAACCCGAGCACCAGCGCCGCTTTACCGGCCTCGCGTTCGGTCTGGGCAAACTTGCGTCGGGCGATGAAGGTGGCGATACCCAGTCCGATCGGCGGCACCATGCCGGCGGCCATGGTCGCGGCCATCGGTGCATAACTCTGCGAGGCGAGCAGCCCCACCGAGAACGCATACGCGGCCTTGTTGATCGGCCCGCCGAGGTCGACGCACATCATGCCGCCCAGCAGCACACCGAGCAGGATCGCGTTGGTGGTGCCCATGCTGTCGAGGAAATGCGTCAGCGCCGCAAGCATCCCGGCCACCGGTTTGCCGACCACGTAAATCATCACCAGTCCGGTGAACAGACTGGCGAACAACGGGATGATCAGAATCGGTTTCAGCGCTTCGAGACTTTGCGGCAGCGCCACATAGCGACTGATTGCTTTGGCGGCATAGCCTGCGATAAACCCGGCAACGATCCCACCGATGAATCCGGCGCCCAGGGTGCTCGCCAGCAAACCGCCGATCATCCCCGGTGCGAGTCCGGGACGGTCGGCAATCGACCAGGCGATGTAACCGGCCAGCAGCGGCACCATCAATTTGAACGCGGTCTCGCCACCGATCTGCATCAGCGCCGCCGCCAGCGTGCCCTCTTCCTTGAACGCGGTGATGCCGAACACGAACGACAAGGCGATCATCAGACCGCCCGCTACCACCATCGGCAGCATGAACGACACACCGGTCAGCAGGTGTTTGTAGACGCCGCTTTTCTCTTGTTTGGCCGGGGCCTTGCCGTCGCCGGCAGCGTTTTCAACGACACCTTCGGCCAGGGCTTTTTTCAGCGTGGCTTCGGATTGCTTCAACGCAATGCCGGTGCTGCAGCGGTAGATTTTCTTGCCGGCGAAACGCTCGGTGGCGACTTCAATGTCAGCCGCCAGCAGCACTACGTCAGCCTCGGCAATCGCGGTTGCGCTCAGCGGATTTCGCGCGCCGACCGAGCCCTGGGTTTCGACTTGCAGGTCGTAGCCCAGACGCTTGGCGGCTTGCTGCAAGGCTTCGGCGGCCATGAAGGTGTGGGCGACGCCGGTCGGGCATGCAGTGACCGCGACCAGACGCGGCGCTTGCGCGCTGGCAACCACGGGCGGCGTTTCGTCAGCGACGTAAACCTGCGCCTCGACGGCGCCACGCCGCAGCACGTCTTCAACATCCTGCAGGGCTTGCGCCGGCGCGATCCGAAAGACTTTCTTGCCGATGAACCGGGTCATGTCCACCGGTCCCGTGGTCACCAGCAACACCCACTCGGCGGCTTCGATGGTGGCCGCTGACAACTCGCGTTCCGGGTGCGCGGCATCCACCACTTCGACGCTGGTGCTCCAGCCCTGACGCTGGGCCGCGGCATCCAGCAGCCGGGCGCACAGCACACTGGTGACCATGCCGTTAGGGCAGGCCGTGACAATGGCTAACTTCATGACAAACCCTCTTATTGTTCTGTCAGGGGGCGCACGCGCACGCCCTGTTCGAGCTGCGTCAGTTGCGCAGCATCGTGAATACCGAATCCGATCTGGGTCACCGCCTGCGCCGCAATTGCGGTGGCCGTGCGCAGGGTTTGTTCCGGCGTGTCGGCGCTGAGCAGGCCGTGGAGCATGCCGGCCAGCAACGAATCGCCGGCACCGACCGTGCTGGCGACGCTGACCTTCGGCGGCGTCGCATGCAGCGCCGAGCCGACGCTGTACCAGTTCACACCCTCGGCGCCATGGGAAATCACCACATGCTCGATGCCTTGGGCGTGCAGCCGATTGGCCGCTTCGGCCTGAGACGCGTGGGACACCACTTCACAGCCCAGCGCATCGGCCAGCTCTTCGGTGTTCGGCTTGATCAGCCACGGGCCGGCCTTGAGCGCCGCGCGCAAGGCGTCGCCGCTGGTGTCCAGGGCGACTTTCAGGCCCAACGTTTTCAAGCGTTCGACCAGTTCGCGCAACCACTGTGCAGTGACTCCGCGCGGCAAGCTGCCCGCAACTACAACCGCGTCATGCCCCGGCGCGATCTGCACCAGTCGATCCAGCAACGCCTGTTGCGCCACCACGCCGACCACCGGCCCCGGGCCGTTGATGTCGGTGATGCGGCCATCCTGTTCCGCGACCTTGATGTTGCTGCGGGTCTCGCCGGGCACCCGGATAAACGCATCGGTGAAACCGCGCTTGGCGAACAGGGTTTCGAACGCTTGCAGATTGTCTTCGCCGAGAAAGCCGCTGACCGTCAGTTGATGACCGAGGTCGGCCAGCACTTGCGCAACGTTGACGCCCTTGCCGGCGGCGTGGGTGTGCATCTCGTCGCTGCGGTTGACCTGACCGGCCTCAAGACGTGGCAACTGCACCGTAAGGTCCAGCGCCGGGTTGAGGGTCAGGGTGAGAATCTTGGCCATTACAGGGCCTCCACTAATGCGCGCACTTCGTTGGCGCTGCCCACGGCCAGGGCTTGTTGAGCAAGGGTTTGCGTTTGCGTCAGGCTGAGTTCGCGGATGCGTGCCTTGACCTCGGCGATGCTGCGCCCGGAGACACTCAGTTCATCCACACCGAGGCCGACCAGCACCGGCACCGCCAGCGGATCCGCCGCCAGCTCGCCGCACACACCGACCCATTTGCCATGGGCATGGGCCGCGCGCACGGTGATGTCGATCAGTTGCAGCACTGCCGGGTGCAGGCCGTCAGCCTGGGCGGACAGGGTCGGATGTCCACGGTCGATCGCCAGCGTGTACTGAGTCAGGTCGTTGGTGCCGACGCTGAAGAAATCCACCTCTTTGGCCAGCACCGGCGCCAGCAGTGCGGCGGACGGCACTTCGATCATGATCCCCAGTTGCAGGTCGGCAACCGGGATTTCCAGACGCAGGCGTTCGGTCATGTCGCGGGCCTGACGCCACTCTTCGACGCTGCCGACCATCGGGAACATGATCCGCAAAGGACGGCTGTCTGCCGAACGGAGCAAGGCACGCAATTGCGCCTCCATGATCTGCGGACGCTGCAAGGTCAGGCGAATCCCGCGTACGCCGAGGAACGGGTTTTCTTCCTTGGCAATCGGCCAATACGGCAGCGGTTTGTCGCCGCCGACATCGAGGGTGCGCACCACCAGCGGCCGGCCGGCGAGGCCGTCGAGGACGCGGCGGTATTCGGCTTCCTGAGTCGCCTCGTCCGGCGCCTGTGGATGAGCCATGAAAATCAGTTCGGTGCGCAACAGACCGATGCCTTCGGCGCCCTGCTCCACCGCACTGATCACACCGGCGCTTTCACCGATGTTGGCGAACACTTCCACAGCGTGGCCATCGGTGGTGTGTGCCGGCTGATGGCGTTGTTCGGCGGCGGCTTTCAGGCGTTGTTGGCGGGTGTCGCGTTCTTCGCTGGCGCGTTGCAGGGTCGCGGCATCCGCGTCCACATGCAGGCGCCCACGCTGGCCGTCGAGCAGCAACGGCGTGCCCGGCTTCAGCAGCAACACCGCAGCGCCCGCACCGACCAGCGCCGGAATCCCCAGCGCGCGAGCCACGATGGCGCTGTGGGCGGTGGCGCCGCCCCGTGCGGTGAGAATCCCCGCCACCCGCGCCGGATCCAGACGCGCCACGTCGGACGGGCCGACTTCATCCATCACCAGAATGTACGGTTGCTCGGGCTCGGCGGGCGTCTGCACGCCACACAGTTGCGCCAGCACCCGACGACCAATGTCGCGCAGGTCGGCGGCACGTTCGGCGAGCAACGCGTCCTGCAACGCTTCCTGTTGTTTTGCGGCGGCCTCGATCACGGCCATCCAGGCCGCCTCGGCGCTTTCGCCCTGCTTGAGGCGGGTGTCGACTTCGTCGGTGAGTTCCGGGTCGTCGAGCATTTCCTGGTGGGTGATGAAAATCTCGCGGATCGCCTTGGCCTTGCTGCGCTCGATCAGGCCCTGAATGTCCTGACGCACGTCGGCCAGCGCTTGCTTGAGACGCTCGCGCTCGATAGCGGCGGACTCGCCGCGCAACGGGTAATCGATGGTTTGCTGGACTTGAATGTGCGCCGGGCCGATGGCGATGCCGGGGGCGGCGGGAATCGCTTGCAGCAGACTGCCGGAGGCCGGGGCGGTCAGCACTTCTGCAATGTCCGTAATCACTTCGCGCTGTTGACTGACTGCGGGCAACGGTTCGACTTCTTCGCCGAGGCCTTCTTCGATGGCGGCCAGCAACGCCGGCAAGGCGTCAGCGGCAATGCTCGGCTCGGCGATGATTTCCAGCACCTGCCCGCGACGGGCGCCGAGGCTCAGCAGTTTGCTCAGGCTCTTCACCGATACGGCGCTGTCCTGACCGTCGACGATGCGCACACGAATCTCGCCGTCAAAACTTTTCGCCAGTTGCGCGAGGATTTTCGCCGGCCGCGCGTGCAGACCATGGGCGTTGGCCAATGCGATACGTGCGCTCGGCCAGTCGGCCGGCAACTCGCCGCCGAGCACTTCGAGGACTTTGCGGCTACTGGTGGCGCGGCCCAGTTCATGGCCGCGACCTTCGATCAGCAACGCGCACAACCGCTCGAGCAACGCCTGATGCGCTTCACCCAGACTGGCCAGACAGAACAGACCGCTGAGCGGTTGGCCGAGGTAACGCATCGGTTTGTCCGGGGTGACGAAGGCCAGGCCTGGACGCTTCACGGTCTGCTCGCTGTGCAGCCACCACAGGCCATCGCCCAGCGGCAGCGCTTCGACCTGCTGCAGCACGCCGGCGAAACCGTTGCTCACGCAATCGGCCTGACGCAGCAGCCGCGCACCACGCCAGACCAGTTCTTCGAAATCGTCGGCGGAGACCCCGAGGCCGATCATTTGCGCGTCCAGCGCCAGCTCTTGCGGCGCACCTTGCAGCAGTTTCAGCAGCGCTTCGGGCGAACTGGCGCGGCGCAGGGCCTGGCCCAGATCGGTCTCGCCGAGGGCGCGGGTCAGCAGTTGCAGCAAGCGCAAGTGTTCGTCGGATTTGGCCGCGATGCCGATGGCCAGATAAACGATCTGGCCATCGCCCCAGTCCACGCCGTCGGGGAACTGCATCAGGCGCACGCCGGTGGCGAACACCTGATCACGGGTTTCAGGGGTGCCGTGGGGAATCGCAATGCCTTGGCCGAGGAAGGTCGAGCCCTGAGCCTCCCGGGCCTGCAGGCCGGCGAGGTAGCCATCGGCGACCAGACCATCGGCGACCAGATGACTGGCCAGCAATTGCAAAGCGGCGGGTTTATCCACAGCCGACTGGCCCATGGATATCTGCTCTACAGTGAGCTCGAGCATGCGATCTCCTTTTTGGCGCGGTGGCGCGCCAGGTATTGTTTTGAATGGTTGCAGCTTAGGCGCTGTGGGCCATCCTTTTCAGGAGGCAGTTTTGGCGGTTTCACGGCAGAACCGGCCAAAGGCGTCTAAAACGTAGAAAATACGCTTGCTGAAACGTTTAATCTAGATTGATCGGCACGTTACTCGATAATGTCCCATCCTTGAAGTCCAACTTGTCGGATGCGCTGAGACAATGGTCGCCTGCCTGAATCGGGTAGGATTGGCGAAAATGTCGCGGCAAGCTCGAAAAAACAAGGAAATCCCGGGTTGAAACTCAGTGATATCGCGCGGTTGGCCGGAGTGTCCGTGACCACCGCCAGCTACGTCATCAACGGCAAGGCCGAACAGCAGCGCATCAGCACCGCCACCGTCGAGCGGGTTCGGGCGGTGGTCGATCTGCACGGCTTTACCCCCAATCCACAGGCGGCCGGGCTGCGCAGTCGGCACACCCGGACCCTGGGTTTTATCCTGCCGGATCTGGAAAACCCCAGTTACGCGCGGATCGCCAAACTGCTGGAGCAAGGCGCCCGGGCACGCGGCTATCAATTGCTGATCGCCAGCTCCGACGATGCACCGGACAGCGAGCGGCAACTGCTGCAACTGTTCCGCGCCCGGCGCTGCGATGCGTTGATCGTCGCCAGTTGTCTCCCGGCCGGTGACGACAGTTATCGCCAGTTGCAGGCCAAGGGCTTGCCGATCATCGCCATCGACCGGGTGATGGATGCCGAGCATTTCTGCTCGGTGGTCAGCGATGACCGCGAAGCCAGCCTGCACCTGACCGAAAGCCTGCTCGACCCGCAGCCGAAGCAGATCGTGCTGCTGGGCGCCCGCCCGGAACTGAGCATCAGCCAGGAACGTGCGGCCGGATTCAAGCAAGCCCTCGCCGGATTCAAGGGCGAAGTGCTGATCGAACACGCCGAATCCTTCAGCCGCGAGTGCGGCAAGCAGTTGATGGAAGAACTCCTGCAACGCCTCGGGCATTTGCCGGATGCGCTGGTGACCACGTCCTACGTGCTGCTGCAGGGCGTGTTCGACGCGCTGCATGACTTCCCGCTCAAATCGCGCCCACTGCGTCTCGGCACATTCGGCGACACCCAACTGCTCGACTTCCTGCCGCTGCCGGTCAACGCCATGGCCCAGCAGCACCAGTTGATCGCCGACAAGGCGCTGGAACTGGCGTTGGCGGCGGTCGAACAATCGGACTACCAGCCTGGCGTGCAAGCCATTGCCCGTACCTTCAAGCAGCGTATTCACCGGGACTGAGCCGTGGAGCTGATCGACAGCCACACCCATCTGGACTTCCCCGACTTCGACGCCGACCGCGCGGCGCTGCTGAGCGAAAGCCGCGCCCTCGGGGTGCGGCGAATGGTGGTACTCGGGGTCTACGAGGGTAACTGGCAACGGGTGTGGGATCTGGTGCAAAGCGATGCCGATCTGTACGCGGCCCTCGGTTTGCACCCGGTGTATCTCGATCAGCATCGGCCGCAAGACTTGCTGGCACTGGGCGACTGGCTGACACGGCTAAAGGGTCATCGGCAGCTGTGCGCGGTCGGCGAAATCGGCCTGGATTACTTCATCGAAACCCTCGACCGCGAACGCCAGCAGGCGCTTTTCGAGGCACAACTACAATTGGCGGCAGATTTTGAACTGCCGGCATTGATCCATGTGCGGCGCAGTCATGCGGCGGTGATTGCCACGCTCAAGCGCTTCAAGCTAAAGCGCGCCGGGATCATCCACGCGTTCGCCGGCAGCCGTGAAGAAGCGCGGGAATACATCAGGCTCGGTTTCAAACTCGGCCTCGGTGGTGCACCGACCTGGCCGCAGGCGTTGCGCATGCATCGGGTGCTGGCCGACTTGCCGCTGGACGCGGTGGTGCTGGAAACCGACTCACCGGACATGGCGCCCGCCATGTTTCCCGGCGTGCGCAATACGCCGGCGCATTTGCCGGCGATCTGCGACTCACTGGCCACTTTGATGAACATCAGCGCCCAACAACTCGCCGCCGCCAGTACCGCCAACAGCTGCGACGTGTTCGGCTGGTAGTCAGTCGGCGTGGGCCTTGGCCGCGTCGAGAATCAGGGTCAGATGCTGACGCTGCCGGGCATAACGAATCACCGCGAAGTACACGAAAATCGCGATCAGCGATCCGTTCAGCTGCTCGGTGACGCTGAGCAGACCCACCCATTCCATCACCAGGGCCACCAGCAGCGCGGTGCACACCGTCACCAGCGCACTGGCGCGCAGCAGGCCAAGTGAATCGAGCGAACGGAAACGTTTGATCTGCTTGGGGCAACGCAATTCCAGGCTTTTCTGGCAATTCGCACAGGTGAACGCTTCGTGGATCGAAATGGCATTCAGTTGCCAGGGCTTGAGCACCAGCGTGGTCTGGCAGTGGGCGCAGCGGCCCTGGACGCCCAGGGTTGCGACGGACATGTGCGATCTCCTCCAAGTGGTCAATGAATTGATCTTGGTTCATTGAAGCCGAAAAACCAGCGCCTGGAGGAAAACAGGATTGGGCTTACAGATGTAGGCAAAAAAGTACTACAAGCCATTCCGAAAAAACCTGCCTCAGAGGAGGCAGGTCGCTTCAAACCCGGAACGCGCTGATCAACTGCTTCAACTCGACCACCTGCGCCGACAACGCACGGCTGGCATCTTCGGTCTGGTGTGCACCTTCTGCAGTGCGTTCGCCGGCACGGTTGATCTCGACGATGTTCTGGTCGATGTCGTGGGCCACGGCGGTCTGCTGCTCGACGGCGGCGGCGATCTGCTGGTTCTGGTCGACGATCATGCCGACAGCGCCGAGGATGTTTTCCAGCGCCTGCTGGACTTTCTCCGACTGCCCCACCGTGCCGTTGGCCATCTGATGGCTGACGCCCATGGCCTTCACTGCCGCGCCGACGCCGCCATGGAGCTTGGCGATCATCTGCTCGATTTCTTCGGTCGATTGCTGGGTGCGCTTGGCCAGCGTGCGGACTTCGTCAGCGACCACGGCAAAACCGCGCCCCTGCTCACCGGCCCGCGCAGCCTCGATCGCGGCGTTGAGCGCCAGCAGATTGGTCTGTTCGGCGATGCTCTTGATCACTTCCAGAACGCGACTGATCGACTGACTGTCGCTGGCCAACTGGTTGATCACCAGCACCGATTGATCGATCTCGCTCGCCAGTGCCGCGATGCTGCCCTGCTGCGATTCCACCAGTCCGCGCCCGTTGATGGTTTCATCGTTCACGCTGTGGGCGCTGCTGACCGCTGCCGCCGCACTGCGTGCCACCTCCAGCGACGTTGCCGACATCTGGTTCATCGCCGTCGCCACTTGCTCGATCTGTGTGCGTTGCCCGGCGACCGCCTGATTGCTCTGCGCCGAGACGTTTTCCACCTGCCCCGCCTGTCGCTCGACCTCGCCAACGGTGTGGCCGACCCGTTCGATCAGGTCATGGATTTTCCTCACCGTACCGTTGAACACTTCGCCCAACTCGCCGAGTTCATCGCGGCTGTTGGCGTGGAAATTCACCGTCATGTCGCCCGCCGCGACTTTATCCATCATGGCGCCGAGGTTTTTCAGGGTGGCGCGGGTCGAGGCATAGAAGCCACCGTAGAGATAGAAAATCAGCACGAACACCAGCGACAACGCCACGGCTTGCAGCACCATGTGCGTGCGGTTTTGCCCCAGGCGCTGCTGCAATTGGGTGTCGAGAAATTTCAGGGTGGCGTCGTTGAGCTGATAGGTATGGTCCATCAGCCCGGTGACCTGGTCATAAAACGCCTGCCACGGGGCGTCGAGCGTTTCGGCCATCACCACTTGCTCTTCGATCAGTGTGCCGGCCTGTTTCAGCGACGCCTTGCTGGCATCGGCCGGGGCGCTCAGGGAGTCACGGGCGGCTTTGCTCGACCCCAGCGCATCCTGCAATTTCAGGCCATATTCGGCCTGAAGCTTTTCGATCTGCACCAGCAACTCGTCGAAACGGGTACTCGACGAACTGTTGAGAAAGCCCTGGCCCAATGAATACGAGCCCATCGCCCGACCTTCGCCCAAGGCCTGGGTGACGGCCGGCGTGATCGCGGTGATCAGCTCGCTGAGCTGGCGTATGTCGCTCTGGTTGTCGCGACTCAATCCGGCCTGACTGGCCACGATCTGGCTGAAAATCTGCGCATTGCCGAGCAATTTGCCAATCAGCGCACTTTTGCTTTGCAGAGAGTTTTCCGCCTGCTGGGCCTTGAAAGCGGCGATCATTTCATCGCGCTTGGCCTCGAAGAACTTGATCTGCTCCGGATCCTCGGTCATGGGCGTCAGCCCTTGCAGGCGCGCCAGAACGTTTTGCTCAAGACTGGTGATCTGCGCCTCGACATTGCCGGCCTTGCCGGACTGGCCGAGGGTGACATTGATCTGCACCAGATTGTTGAGGGTTTCCAGATCCCGGCGCAGGGTCAGGCTGCTGCCCAGCAGATCGAGGCTCTGCAGCTCGACCCGGGTGCCCTGGAATTCGCGGTAGGAATCGCGCACCAGATAGAAATTGGTCACCAGCATCGGCACCAGGAACAGCACGCTGATCAGGCTGAACTTCATGCCGAAGCTCAAGCGGTTCATCAGCGAGACGGCGGGATAGAGCAAGCTCTTCACTGGAAGTCTCCCTTGGTTTTTTCTTGTTTTTATTGGCAGGCGCGGGGCGACAGCAGATAGCCACTATCGGGCGCTATCTCTGTATAGCTCAAATCGAAGGGAGGTTTTGTAACTTAAGGTTAACGAGGGGGATTGCCCCCCTCATCACTCGAACGGCCTACGCCAGCACTGTCCACAGGGCAAATCCGGCATACCACAACACTGCCGCCCGCAGCAGCAACTCCCACAGGCAGTCGAGGGTGTTGATGCCTTCGGGGCCGACAGCGGCCGGCGGGATTTCCCCGGCCGCGAGCCCGACCCTGTTGATCAGTTGCGCGGCGCTGATGTTCCAGTTCAGCAGCTCGTGCAGCATCACCCGACTGACCGCGACGAAATTACCGACCAGGGCGAGGCTCGCCGCCAGCAGGCGCACCGGCACCCAGTCGAAGGCATGACGCAGTTGCCCTGCCCGTTCGGCCACTGCCGGGTTCTGGGCGTTTTCCTCCGCCAGCGCCAGCAAGCGGTAACTCAGTGCCGCCACCGGACCGAGCAGGAAGTACCAGAAAATCACCGCAAAAAAGCTCTGGTAGGCCTGCCACAACAGATGCCGCTGCACTTGCTCCAGCAATTGTTCGCCGCTTTCGGCGCAGATGTTCAGATCACGCTTGGCCACATGGGCAGCGGCCTGCAGATCCTCACGGCGCCAGGCATCGCGGAACGGCCCGAGCTCGCCGAGCAAGTCACCCCGCCCCAGGCTGTAAATCACCACCAGCAAATGCACCGGCAACGCCAGCAGACCATAGGCCACCGGCTCCAGTACCAGCAGCAGCAAGCCCAGCAATGCCACCGGCAGCAGCACCAGAACAATCAGCACCAGCCACGGCTGTTTCGCCAGCCCACCGGTTTCAAGCTTGTGCAGTTCGCGGATCCATCCGCCATCGCGTTGCACCCGTTGGCGCAGAGCCGAGAACTTCTCGATCCATACCGCCAGCAGTAACACCAGAAAACTCATTGTCCTTCCTCTTGTGCCAGGGCGGCGCGGTAGCGTGCCCAGTCGAATGCGGGTCCGGGGTCGGTCTTGCGTCCGGGGGCGATGTCACTGTGCCCGCAGATGCGCTCGACGGTGATTGCCGGGAACGCCGCCTGTATCTGCCGGGTCAGCGCGGTCAGCGCCCGGTACTGCGCATCGGTGAACGGCAGATCATCGGTGCCTTCCAGCTCGATGCCTACGGAAAAATCGTTACAGGTTTCCCGTCCCTCGAACATCGAAACACCGGCATGCCAGGCCCGTTCAAGACAGGAGACAAACTGGGTGACCTTGCCGTCACGTTCGATCAGAAAATGCGCAGACACGCGCAGGTCGGCGATCCCCGCAAAGTAGGGATGTTCCGTGACATCCAGACGATTCTGGAAAAATTCCTGGACCTTGCCGGTGGCGAACTGCGCCGGTGGCAGGCTGATGTTGTGGATGACCAACAGGGAGACTTCGCCCGCCGGGCGTTCATTGAAGTTGGGCGAAGGGCAGACCTGCACCCCGTGACACCACCCGCTTGCGGGATCCAACTGCATACCGATTCCTTCAACGCCGACTGTGTTGGCGACCAGTATGCCGTGATCGGCCCCCGGCGCGCGATCACTTGCCGCGATTGAGCCGCCGCAGATTGCCGAGCACCGACTCGAGCGCCCGGTCGAACAGCAAGGTGTCGTCCAGCGCCCGCACCGCGCCGCGACGAAACGCCAGGGCCAGTTCCGTGCGGTCGCGCTCCAGCACTTTCATGCCGGTGCGGTCGACGAACACGTACTTGCCGGTCGCCTCGATGATCGCCGCCAGTTTGCAGCGCAGAGTGTGTTCTTCGTCCTCCTCGAACGCCACCCAGCTGCCCAGACGCAACTGTTCGACCTGGCGCAGACCGACATCGTCGGCTGGCAAACGCGCTGGCGTGCGTGGTTTGAGACCGTCGTCGGCCATCTGCAGGACAATCGTCTGCGACACTTCGATCATTTCCGGCAGCACGGACTGATCCGGTGCGCCGGACGGTTCGAGCAGCCGCACATGCAGCGCTTCCAGCTCACTGAAAAAGCCGCTGGTGGCAAACGGATCGAAGGCCGAAGTGCTCAAGCCGTCGCGCAATGACTTGAGCAACCCCGGCACCAGCGCCAGCAGACGCAGACCGGCTTCGGCATCGTCGTGGCGCTGCACGCTCCAGACCAATTGCTCCATGGTCTGCACGTCGGCCTGCCATTCGGCGGACTGATCGCCGTGCTTGAGGCAGGTCAGCAGCAACACCTTGCTCCAGGCGTCCTGCACGAACGTCACCACCGACGGTGGCAGGACCTTGCCCAGCAACGCCTGATTGAGCGCCTGCTCGACCCGCTGGCGAGCCAGTTCGGTTTTCGCCCGGCCCTCTTCGGCATCGCGCAAACGCTGTTCAAGCAATTCGCTGCGACGGCGCTCGTCACTGGTGAAGGCGAGGAAGTCCGCCAGCAACTCGGAAAAAATCGCCGGGTCATCGACGAAATCCGTCAGCAGGCGCTGCACCACTTGCTCGATGCGCAGGTACAGGCTGTCGCGCGCATTACCGTCGCACTCGCCCCAGCCCATCGCCGCCTCGGCGATTTCGTTGAGCAGGCGGCGCGCCGGGTGGCTGCTGCGGCTGAAGAAGCTTTTGTCGATCACCGCGACCTTCAACATCGGGATCTGCAACCGGGCGATCAGTGCCTTGAGGGAATCCGGCAGGTTGCGATCATCGAGGATGCAGTCGAAGACCATGGCCACCAGATTGATCACGTCCTCGTCAGCCCCGCCGACAATTCGCGATTTGCCGCTGCGTACGCTGACCCGCGTCAGCAGTTGTTCAAGCTGATGGCGCAGATCGAAGTCGTCCTGCACTGCCAGCGCCGGCACGTATTGCTGCAGGTGCGAGAGCAGGCGCAGCAGGTCGCGGGTGGAAATCGGCTGCGCCGGAGCGCTGGGTTCAAGGGTCGGCGCGACGGTGCCGCGCACGTGCAGCAGCAACTCCTGCAATGCGGCGAAGACCTCCTGCACGCCGGCATCGGTCTGGGGTTTGTCGACGCCCTCGAATTCGCTCTGCACGCTGGCCACGGCCTGATCGATGGCACGACGGGCCGGTGCCGGCTTGAGTTCGGGCAACACGCCCGTGGCGATCAGCAGTTGGTTGGCTTCGGCGTAGAGTTGATCGGTATCGGCCAGCACATAGCGCTCGAACAATTTGAGCAGGATCAGCTTGACCTTGATCTCCACCCCCAGATTGCGCCCGGCCTGCAGGAAGTACTCGCAAAGCATCGCCGGGCCCAGCGGGTTGTAATGATCGCCCAGCGTCTTGCCCAACAACGCATTGAACCGCGCGGTCAGTTGGTCGAGGGCGAAGCCGTCGCGATTGAGCACGCGGCCGACCATGGTTTCGACCGCGACGCTGCGCTCCATGTCATCGGTGCGCGCTGTCGTGTCCCCGTATTGCAAGGCGTGCGAGAGGACGGCGGGAACGGGATCGAATTGAGTGAGGCCGACAAAGGCTTCGAAAAACTGCTCGAGAAAACCACGCTCGATGTTCTTGCGCTTGAGGCGCAGGTCGCGCATGGCTTCGAAAAAGATGTTCTGTTCGACGTCGTTGCGTGCCCGGTCGGCCATTTCGAACAGGGTGTCGTCGGCGTTATCGAACAGCTCCTGCAAACCGTTGCGCAGGCGTTGGGCAGCCTTGTCGCGGACCTGAAGCAGAATCACAGGCAGGCGGGCGAGCGGCGAGTGAGGCGCCTGATCGGTAGTGGCCTTGTGCAAAGGCACTACATTCCCGTCGTTGTGCATCCAAGCCTCCTGAAACGGTGATTTGCCGACGTCAAAGCTATGGCGTCAAATGCAAGGCGGATTATCTTGCAAAAGATGTCTCCGGCGCCAGAGCCGTCAGGGTTTCCCCTATGCGCCGACACCTTGAAGTGACCACGACAGAATCGGGTTTGCTCAAAGAAAATCGACCGGATGCAGGGCTGCGTGGCTGTTCTCGCCTTGGGTTGGCCGACGCCATGCCCCTATAATCGGACCACTTAGTTTGTGGAGCCCGTTATGCCGAATCTACGTCTCGCCGATTTGACCGCCGAAATCGAAGCCAACGTGCGCCGTGCGTTGCTCGAAGACATCGGCAGCGGCGACATCACCGCGCAACTGATCCCGGCCGAACGCCTGGCCAAAGCCACCATCATCACCCGTGACGCCGCCGTCATCAGTGGCACGGCCTGGGTCGATGCGGTGTTCCGCCAGCTCGATCCGCGGGTGGCGGTGCATTGGCAGGTGCGCGATGGCGAACGGGTTTCGCCGAATCAGCCGTTGTTTCATCTGGAAGGCCCTGCCCGCTCACTACTGACCGGCGAGCGCAGCGCCCTGAACTTCCTGCAATTGCTGTCGGGCGTGGCGACCCGCGCGCAGTACCTGGCGGACTTCGTCGCCGAGACCTCGGTAAAACTGCTCGACACCCGCAAGACCCTGCCGGGCCTGCGTCTGGCGCAGAAATACGCGGTCACCTGCGGCGGTTGCCATAACCATCGCATCGGTCTCTACGACGCGTTCCTGATCAAGGAAAACCACATCGCTGCCAGCGGCGGCATCCCGCAGGCCATTGCCGCTGCGCACAAGATCGCCCCGGGCAAGCCGGTGGAAATCGAAGTGGAAAGTCTGGAAGAGCTGAAGGAGGCGCTGGCCGCCGGTGCCGAGATCATCATGCTCGATGAGCTGAGCCTCGACGACATGCGCGAAGCCGTGCGCCTGAACGGCGGCAAGGCAAAACTGGAAGCCAGTGGCGGCATCAACGAAAGCACGCTGCTGCCGATCGCACAGACCGGGGTGGATTACATTTCGATCGGCGCGATGACCAAGGACGTGAAGGCCGTGGATCTGTCGATGCGACTGAGCATTTAAGGGCAGCGGCAAGATGCGAGCTACAAGCTGCAAGCCAAAGCGGTTGTGCTTTTACTTGTAGCTTGCGGCTTGTAGCTGGCAGCTCTCGTCAAACGACGAGATTGTTCATCTCGCAGTACTCTTCCCACTCGACGCCCAACACCTCGGCCGCTTCCTTGTGCAGCTCCAGGCGCTTGGCCTCGAACTCCTCAGGTGTGCTGGTGTACTTGAGGGTCAATTCCCACGGCTGCAGGCCCTGGGCTTCGGCTTCATCTTCGAACGCCCACTGGATCTGGTCTTTCTGATCATCGGGACTCAGGTCCTTGATCTCTTCCTTCAGATCCGGAACATCCAGGATGTATTTTCTAAGCGCTTCTTCGTGACGTTGCTCTTGAGTTAATTCGGTCATGGCGTTCTCGCTGATCATAGGAATGGAGGATGGATCTGGATCATCAAGGATCTCTCTGACGCGGACTGTCCGGCCTTCGGAACCATTCGGGATCATCTGAAAACTGCTGGGCGATGCTCATGCAGGCACCGAATATAGGACGTTTGCATGGCGAATTACACGGCTCTTTACATCTCTCCCACAAAAAGTTGACCTGTGGAACATAAATGCCGGTTCAAAAGGATTAGGGAGAGGTGGTGCCCGAGACAGGAATCGAACCTGCGACCTTCGCGTTACGAGTGCGCTGCTCTACCGGCTGAGCTACACGGGCGGTGGGCTAAACCTAGCACTGGTCTTGCAGGTCGGCAACTTCGCCGAATGACTCGATATTTCATGGACAAAAAAATGCCCCGCCGTTTTCACGGCGGGGCATTTTCATTGCGCTAGGACTGCGGGGTGATTAAACGCCCGAAGCCTTGGCAGCTGCCACGTCTTTGATGGACAGCTTGATACGGCCGCGGTTGTCCACGTCCAGTACCAGTACTTCCACTTCCTGGCCTTCTTTCAGGATGTCGGTCACTTTCTCTACGCGAGCGTCGCTCAGCATCGAGATGTGAACCAGACCGTCCTTGCCCGGCAGGATGTTGACGAATGCGCCGAAGTCGACGATGCGCTCAACCTTGCCGACGTAGATCTTGCCGATCTCGGCCTCTGCGGTGATACCCAGAACGCGCTGACGAGCTGCTTCAGCCGCTTCCTTGGTTTCGCCGAAGATCTTGATCGAGCCGTCGTCTTCGATGTCGATCGAAGCCTTGGTCTCTTCGCAGATCGCACGGATGGTCGCGCCACCCTTACCGATAACGTCACGGATCTTGTCGGTGTCGATCTTCATAGCGATCATGGTCGGAGCGTTGGCCGACAGTTCGGTACGCGACTGGCCGATGATCTGGTTCATCTGGCCGAGGATGTTCAGGCGCGCTTCCAGGGCTTGGCCCAGAGCGATTTCCATGATCTCTTCGGTGATGCCCTTGATCTTGATGTCCATCTGCAGCGCGGTCACACCTTTGGCGGTACCGGCTACTTTGAAGTCCATGTCGCCCAGGTGGTCTTCGTCACCCAGGATGTCGGTCAGGACGGCGAACTTCTCGCCTTCTTTAACCAGACCCATGGCGATACCGGCAACCGGTGCCTTCATCGGGACACCAGCGTCCATCAGGGCCAGAGAAGCGCCGCAAACGGAAGCCATCGAGCTCGAACCGTTGGATTCGGTGATTTCCGATACCACACGGATGGTGTACGGGAACACGTCAGCGGCAGGCAGCATGGCCGAAACCGAGCGACGGGCCAGACGGCCGTGACCGATTTCGCGACGACCGGCGCCACCCATACGACCACACTCGCCCACCGAGAACGGAGGGAAGTTGTAGTGCAGCATGAACGGGTCTTTTTTCTCGCCTTCCAGGGTGTCCAGCAGTTGCGCGTCACGGGCGGTGCCCAGCGTCGCGACGACCAGAGCCTGGGTTTCGCCACGGGTGAACAGTGCCGAACCGTGAGTCTTCGGCAGAACGCCGACTTCGATGTTCAGCGGACGTACGGTGCGGGTGTCGCGACCGTCGATACGTGGCTTGCCGTTAACGATGTTTTCGCGAACGGTGCGGTATTCGATTTCACCAAAAGCGGCTTTGACGTCGGCAGCCGAAGGCTGGCCTTCTTCACCGGACAGCTTGGCCACAACCTGGTCACGCAGCTCGCCCAGACGCGCGTAACGGTCGGCCTTGATGGTGATGGTGTAAGCCTGGGAGATCGCTTCGCCGAACTCGGAACGGATAGCGGCCAGCAGCTCGGTGGCTTCTGGAGCAGGTGCCCAGGTCCAGGTTGGCTTGGCGGCTTCGGCAGCCAGTTCCTTAACGGCGTTGATCACGACCTGGAACTCGTCGTGAGCAAACAGTACTGCGCCCAGCATCTGGTCTTCGGTCAGCTCTTTGGCTTCCGATTCAACCATCAGTACGGCGTCCGAAGTACCGGCAACGACCATGTCCAGGCTCGAGGCAGCCTGCTGCTCGTAGGTCGGGTTCAGCAGGTAGCCGGTGCTTTCGTGGAAAGCAACGCGAGCGGCGCCGATCGGGCCGTCGAACGGAATGCCGGAGATCGCCAGGGCAGCCGAGGTACCGATCATCGCAGCGATGTCCGGATCGGTCTTCTTGCTGGTGGAAACGACGGTGCAGACAACCTGCACTTCGTTCATGAAACCTTCAGGGAACAGTGGACGGATCGGACGGTCGATCAGTCGGGAAGTCAGGGTTTCTTTCTCGGAAGGACGGCCTTCACGCTTGAAGAAACCGCCAGGGATCTTACCGGCAGCGTAAGTCTTTTCCTGGTAGTGAACGGACAGAGGGAAGAAGCCCTTGCCCGGATCGGCTTGCTTGGCACCGACTACGGTCACCAATACGCTGACGTCGTCGTCAACGGTGACCAATACTGCGCCGGAGGCCTGACGGGCGATACGGCCAGTCTCGAGGGTAACGGTCGACTGACCGAACTGGAATTTTTTGATTACCGGGTTCACGGTGTCCTACCTTCTTTGTGGCTCTTGGGGGAACTGGTTTCTTGCGAAATTCTTGGGCAATGCCGGGAATCGGCCCGACGCCTGTCCAGGGTAAAACGTGTATCCAGATAAAACTTGAGGCTGGGAGCCTGCCGGACGCCGGCGGAAACCCGCTGACGTCTGACAGACAACCAACCTCATAGCGCAATCGCTGATTAGCGACGCAGACCCAGGCGAGCGATCAGAGCGCTGTAACGGCTCACGTCCTTGCCTTTCAGGTAGTCCAGCAGCTTGCGACGCTGGTTAACCATGCGGATCAGACCACGACGGGAGTGGTGGTCTTTACCGTTGGCCTTGAAGTGACCTTGCAGTTTGTTGATGTTGGCGGTCAGCAGTGCAACTTGCACTTCTGGCGAACCAGTGTCACCAACAGCTTGCTGGTAGTCGGCAACGATTTGAGCTTTTTCTTGAACGTCGAGAGCCATGAGGCAATCCTTTTATCAGGAAACCGTTTCAAAAACGGTTTCAACAGGCCAGGGACAAATCCCTGTATCTATAAATGAGTAGTGACCGTGCCTGTTGACAGCCACACTCGCCGGCCTGCTGTTACACAGACCGGTTTCCGGTCATTCTGACCGAATCAGTCGACGCGGCGCGATGCGCCCGTCTTCGCTCACTTCACCGATACCGATGAAGCGACCATTGTGATCCTGTACCCGCACCATGCCGAACTTCGGAGCATCCGGGGCACGTACCGGCTGGCCGTTGAGCCAGTAGAACGCGCTCGCTTCCGAGAACTGCAGCAACGGCCAATCCTGCAGGCCGCTGTCCGATGGCATCAGGAAGCGGTCGACCGCTTCGTTGCCGCCTTCGGCATGTACCGCTTCCAGCTCTTCGAGGGTCACGGTCTGCGCCAGGGTGAAAGGCCCGGCCTGGGTACGGCGCAATTCAGCGACGTACGCACCACAACCGAGTTGCTCACCGATATCCTCCACCAGGGTGCGAATATAGGTGCCCTTGCTGCAATCCACCGCGAGTCGCGCAGTATCGCCTTCGAAGGCCAGCAATTCCAAGCGCGCAATAGTAACAGAACGCGGTTCGCGCTCCACTACTTCGCCTGCACGGGCCAACTTGTACAGCGGCTGGCCATCACGCTTGAGAGCGGAGTACATCGGCGGTATCTGACTGATTTGCCCGCGAAATTTCGGCAGAACCGCTTCAATGTCGGCCTGACCAACGGTCACCGGACGCTCCTGCAAAACCTCGCCTTCGGCGTCCGCCGTGGTGGTGGTCTTGCCCAGTTGCGCCAGGGTTTCGTAACCCTTGTCGGAATCAAGCAGGTACTGCGAGAACTTGGTCGCCTCGCCAAAGCACAGCGGCAGAACGCCGGTGGCCAGTGGGTCGAGACTGCCGGTGTGACCGGCCTTCTCGGCGTTGAGCAACCAGCGAACCTTCTGCAACGCGGCGTTGGAGGTGAACCCCAGCGGCTTGTCGAGCAGGATGATGCCGCTGACGTTACGACGGATACGTTTGACCTGAGCCACCGAGTTACTCCTTGGTGTCTTCGGGTTCTGCCGCAGCCACGTGCTGATTGTCCTCAGCCACGGCGCGCTCGATCAGGGCCGACAGGTGCGCACCCCGCACGACGCTTTCGTCGTAGTGGAAGTGCAATTGCGGCACGCTGCGTAGCTTCATTTCGCGGGCCAGCTGCATGCGCAGGAAACCGGCGGCAGCGTTGAGCACCTTGATGCTTTGCGCGATGTCTTCGGCGTTGTCCTGCCCCATCACGGTGATGAAGATCTTCGCGTGACCGACGTCACGGCTGACTTCCACAGCGGTAATGGTGACCAGGCCGACGCGCGGGTCTTTGACTTCACGACGGATCAGCTGGGCCAGCTCACGCTGCATCTGATCGCCGATACGTTGGGTACGGCTGTATTCTTTTGCCATGATTTGTTACCTGTTACTGCCCTGCGGTGAAACCCGCAAGGTCTGAAAGCGGCAAACGCCCGGCCTGACAAAAGCCAGACCGGGCGTTGCGTTTAGAGTCCTGACGCCGTGCTGCGCACTTGCATGCGGCGGCCCGACGTGGCCCTTGAAGTGCGCGAGTCAGAGGCTGCGAGCAACCTGAACCTTCTCGAAGACTTCGATCTTGTCGCCGACTTTGACGTCGTTGTAGCTCTTCACGCCGATACCGCATTCCATGCCGGCACGTACTTCGGAAGCGTCATCCTTGAAGCGGCGCAGGGATTCCAGCTCGCCTTCGAAGATCACGATGTCTTCACGCAGTACACGGATCGGACGGTTACGGTGCACAACACCTTCGATCACCATGCAACCAGCGATCGCGCCAAACTTCGGCGAACGGAACACGTCACGGACTTCGGCCACACCGAGGATGTTCTCGCGAACGTCGCTGCCAAGCATACCGGTCAGGGCTTTCTTGACGTCTTCGATGATGTCGTAGATCACGTTGTAGTAACGCATGTCCAGACCTTCCTGCTCGACGATCTTCCGTGCGCCGGCATCGGCACGCACGTTGAAGCCGAACAGTACAGCGTTGGAAGCCAGTGCCAGGTTGGCGTCGGATTCGGTGATACCACCGACACCGCCACCGACCACGCGCACTTGCACTTCGTCGTTGCCCAGGCCGTTCAGAGCGCCCTGCAAGGCTTCCAGCGAACCACGGACGTCGGATTTGAGGACGATGTTGAGCGTCTTCTTCTCTTCCTGGCCCATGCTTTCGAAGATGTTTTCCAGCTTGCCGGCGTGAGCGCGAGCCAGTTTGACTTCGCGGAACTTGCCTTGACGGAACAGAGCCACTTCACGGGCTTTCTTCTCGTCGGCAACCACGCTCATTTCGTCGCCGGCGTCAGGCGTACCGTCCAGGCCGAGGATCTCGACCGGAATGGCCGGACCCGCTTCCTTGATCGGCTTGCCGTTCTCGTCGAGCATGGCGCGCACGCGGCCATAGTTCGAGCCGACCAGCACCATGTCGCCTTGACGCAGCGTACCGTCCTGAACCAGAACGGTCGCCACCGGGCCACGGCCCTTGTCGAGACGCGATTCAACCACGACACCGCGGCCAGGAGCCGAAGGAGTGGCGGTCAGCTCGAGAACTTCAGCCTGCAGCAATACAGCTTCAAGCAGCTCGTCGACGCCGGTACCCATCTTCGCGGAGACCGGAACGAATGGAGTGTCACCACCCCAGTCTTCAGAGGTCACGCCGTGAGCCGACAGTTCGCTGCGGATGCGATCGAGATCAGCACCCGGCTTGTCGATCTTGTTCACCGCAACCACCAGCGGAACGCCAGCAGCAACAGCGTGCTGAACGGCTTCGATGGTTTGTGGCATCACGCCGTCGTCCGCCGCAACCACCAGGATCACGATGTCGGTCGCCTTGGCACCACGGGCACGCATGGCGGTAAACGCGGCGTGACCAGGGGTGTCGAGGAAGGTGACCATGCCGCGTTCGGTTTCAACGTGGTATGCACCGATGTGCTGGGTGATACCGCCGGCTTCGCCAGCAGCTACCTTGGCACGACGGATGTAGTCGAGCAGCGAGGTCTTACCGTGGTCAACGTGACCCATTACGGTCACGACCGGCGCACGAGGAACCGCTTCACCTTCGAACTTCAGGGACTCGGCCAGGGAATCTTCCAGGGCGGTGTCGCTGACCAGGGTCACTTTGTGGCCCAGTTCTTCTGCGACCAGCTGGGCAGTTTCCTGATCCAGTACCTGGTTGATGGTGGCCGGGGTGCCCAGCTTGAACATGAATTTGATGATTTCGGCAGCCTTGACCGACATCTGCTGGGCGAGATCGCCAACAGTGATGGTTTCGCCGATCTTCACTTCACGCACGACAGGGCCGGTCGGGCTCTGGAAACCGTGGGCGTTGCGTTTCTTCAGCTTGGCCTTGCCGCGACCGCCGCGACGGAAGCCATCGCTTTCTTCGTCGGTAGTGCGTGGCGCCACACGTGGAGCCGGAGCCTTTTCCTTGACCGATGCGCGATGCGGAGCGTTTTTGCGCTCGCCATCACCACCGCCACGACGGTTGTTGTCGTCAGCACGTGGTTTGTCCGGACGGCGCTGTTCGTCACGCTTGCGAGTGTCGGCAGCTGGCGCAGCAGCCACAACCGGCGCAGCTTCGCGCACGGGTTCGGCCACTGGCGCAGGGGCAGCGACGGCTTCGGCAGGAGCGGACGGCGCAGCAGGCTGGCGACGCGCTTCTTCTTCGGCGCGAACGCGGGCTTCTTCTTCAGCCTTCTGACGGGCAGCATTTTCTACTGCGCGACGTTCATCCAGTTCACGCTTGCGCTCGGCTTCGATTTCTTCCGGGCTACGCTGTACGAAAACTTTCTTCTTGCGGACTTCAACGCTGATGCTTTTGCTGCCAGCCACACGCAGGGTGCTGGTGGTTTTACGCTGCAGCGTGATCTTGCGTGGTTCTTCCACTTTCGCCTTGTGGCTGCTTTTCAAGTGGGTCAGCAGGGATTGCTTCTCACTGTCAGTCACATTTTCTTCGGCGGCGGTGTGCGGCAGACCTGCCTCACGCATCTGCTGCAACAGGCGCTCTACCGGTGTTTTGACCTCATCGGCCAGTTGTTTCACCGTGACTTGCGTCATGCACTTCTCTCCTCAGGCCGCGCCTAATTACTCGAACCAGTGGGCTCGGGCGGCCATGATCAACTTGCCGGCACGATCATCGTCAATGCCGTCGATGTCGAGCAGATCGTCAATAGACTGCTCGGCCAGGTCTTCGCGGGTAATTACGCCGCGCACCGCCAGTTCCATCGCCAAATCCTTGTCCATACCCTCAAGCGAGAGCAGGTCTTCGGCCGGATGGGCGTCTGCCAGCTTTTCCTCAGTAGCGATGGCTTTGGTCAACAAGCGATCCTTGGCACGAGCGCGAAGCTCGTTGACGATGTCTTCGTCAAAGCCGTCGATGTTGAGCATTTCTTCCAACGGTACGTAGGCAATCTCTTCCAGGCTGGTGAAGCCTTCGTCTACCAGCACCTGAGCCAGTTCTTCGTCGACTTCCAGCTCGTCGATGAAGTTGCGCAGGATGTCGCCGGTTTCCGCTTGTTGCTTAGCCTGGATGTCCGATTCGGTCATCACGTTCAGGGTCCAGCCAGTCAGCTGGCTCGCCAGACGCACGTTCTGACCACCACGACCGATGGCCTGAGCCAGATTGTCTGCGCCAACGGCGATGTCCATGGCATGGGCATCTTCGTCAACGATGATGGCCGCCACTTCTGCCGGCGACATGGCATTGATCACGAACTGTGCCGGGTTGTCGTCCCACAGGACGATATCGACACGCTCGCCACCCAACTCGCCCGACACGGCCTGGACGCGCGAACCGCGCATACCGATGCACGCGCCTTGCGGGTCGATGCGTTTGTCCTTGGAGCGGACAGCGATCTTGGCGCGCGAACCCGGATCACGGGAAGCGGCCATGACTTCGATCAGACCTTCAGCGATTTCCGGCACTTCGATACGGAACAGCTCGATCAGCATTTCCGGCGCGGTACGCGACAGGATCAGCTGAGGGCCGCGGTTCTCGGTGCGGATTTCCTTGAGCAGCGCACGCAGACGCACGCCAACACGGAAGGTTTCGCGAGAGATGATGTCTTCACGGGCCAGCAACGCTTCAGCGTTATTACCCAGGTCGACGATCACGTTGTCGCGGGTCACTTTCTTCACGGTGCCGGAGATGATTTCTCCCAGGCGCTCGCGATAAGCGTCAACCACTTGAGCGCGCTCGGCTTCGCGCACTTTCTGCACGATGACCTGCTTGGCGGTCTGCGCAGCGATGCGGCCGAACTCGATGGACTCGATCTTTTCTTCAACGACGTCGCCAACCTTGGCGCCAGGATGCGTTTCAGCAACCTTGCTAGGCCAGGTTTCGATAGCCGGATCATCGAGATCATTCTCTTCGACGACCGTCCAGCGACGGAAAGTTTCGTAAGAACCGGTGTGGCGATTGATTTCCACACGCAGATCAACTTCGTCTTCAAAACGCTTTTTGGTAGCAGTGGCCAGAGCCAGCTCCAGCGCTTCAAAAATCACGCTTGCCGGTACACCCTTTTCATTGGATACCGACTCAACAACCAGCAGTACTTCTTTGCTCATCGTACGCCTCGCCTTTCGCAAGCCATTGGATCCGCGGGATCCGCGTCTCAGTCAAAACTGGGAATAATGTTGGCCTTGTCGATCATATCGATCGGCAACAGGAACTCATGGTCATCTACCTGCACCACGACGTCCTGCTCTTCTACACCGCGCAGAAGGCCCTGAAAGTTGCGTCGACCTTCAAAAGGCGAGCGCAGCTTGATCTTCACTTGTTCACCGACATATTTGGCAAACTGCTCAAGAGTGAACAGTGGGCGTTCCATGCCTGGCGAGGAAACTTCAAGGGTGTATTCAACGGAGATCGGATCTTCAACATCCAGCACACCGCTGATCTGACGGCTGACGATGGCACAATCGTCCACCAGTACGCCGCCTTCCTTATCGATATAAACGCGCAACATTGAGTGGCGACCTTGAGCCGAAAACTCAATACCCCAGCATTCATAGCCTAGGGCCACGACCACCGGGGCCAGCAAGGCCTGCAACTCTTCTAGCTTGCTCGACACCTGAACCCCCTCGTGCATGTATGTGCATGCTATGCAAAATAAAAAAATGGGCGAAACGCCCATCCTTGAAACGCCGTCGAACAGCGGCGTTGAAAGTGTCCAGCTAACAAAAAGCCCCTTAAAAGGGGCTCCTTAAACTGGTTGCGGGGGCCGGATTTGAACCGACGACCTTCGGGTTATGAGCCCGACGAGCTACCAGACTGCTCCACCCCGCGACAAAGCTGGGGCGGAAGTATACGACCGATCCCTTTTAGGGTCAATGTAACCTTCCACCTGCAAGAAAGCCCGCAACAGCGGGCTCTCCTGACTAATTGGTACCGAGAAGGGGACTCGAACCCCTACACCCTATGGGCACAACCACCTCAAGGTTGCGTGTCTACCAATTCCACCACCTCGGCAATACTACGTTTGAAACCCTTCTTACTTCTGCTCTTGAGCTGGAGGTACGTCAGTCGCTGGAGTAGCCGACTTTTGCTCTTGAAGCACCGGGACATCATCAGAAGCCGGCTGTTGCTTTGGAACTTCCAACACTGCCGGGTTTGGCAAACCTGCTTGAGTCAGCTGATGAGCCTTCTCTTTAGCAAAGTATCCTAACCCCAAGCTGGTTATGAAGAAACCGGCGGCAAGTATAGCAGTAAACTTACTAAGAAAGGTAGAGGAACCTTGGCTTCCGAACACAGTATTTGAAGCACCTGCTCCGAAAGACGCGCCAGCGTCCGCACCTTTACCCTGCTGCAGCAAAACCAGAGCAACTACGCCCAATGCACCCAGCAGATGAAAAACGACTACGACTGTTTCCAGCATTTTTTCAGTTTCCCGCGGCGCGACAAATCGCACCGAACTCATCTGCATTCAGGGAAGCTCCACCAATGAGCCCCCCATCGATATCCGGCATGCCGAACAGTTCGACCGCATTGGCCGCCTTCACGCTGCCGCCGTATAGAAGCCGCACACCTCGTGCCACTTCAGAATTCTCTGCCGCCAACTGCTCGCGAATGGCTTTATGCACATCCTGAGCCTGTTGCGGCGTTGCAGTCAGCCCGGTACCAATCGCCCAGACCGGCTCGTAAGCGATCACTGCGCTGGCAAAAGCACCGACACCCAGCTCCTCGATGATACTGCCCAGCTGACGCCCGACAACCTCAAGAGTCTTTCCGGCTTCGCGCTGCTCCAGGGTCTCCCCTACACACAACACCGGAATCAAGCCACATGCCTGTGCCGCTGCGAACTTGCGATTCAGCATTCCGTCTCGCTCACCCATGATCTGGCGGCGTTCGGAGTGCCCGACAAGCACCAGGGAACAACCTGCATCCACCAACTGACTCGGCGCAATCTCGCCCGTCAATGCACCTTGCATGGACTCCACCGCAGAATTCTGCGCACCGACCGAAATCGATTTGCCTTTCAAGCCATCAATCACTTGATTGATATACAAGCAAGGCGGGAATACCGCGACATCAACACCGCTTGGCAAGGCCAGATGACGAAGGCCGTTGATCAGCTCAGCGACGCTGGCGCGGGTACCGTGCATCTTCCAGTTACCAGCTACCATAGGGCGACGCATGCTGTACCTCGTCGGTCAAAGTGGGCGCAGATGTTACCCAACACAATCATGGCTGGCAAGCCGAATCAGGCAGAAACTTCAGTTACCAGTTTTGCCAGTTCTTCGGCATAGCCACGAACCTGGATTTCGTCCTCGCCTTCGACCATCACACGCACCAGAGGCTCTGTCCCGGACTTGCGCAAAAGCACACGCCCGCGCCCCGCCATAGCCTGGGTTACGCGTGCGCTCGCCTCCTTGACAGCCGGGTGCTCCAGCGGGCTGTCGCCACCGCCGAAGCGCACGTTGATCAGCACTTGAGGACACTTACGCAGGGCCTGACGAGTTTGCGCCAGACCTTCGTTGCGTGTTTTCAATGCCATCAGCACCTGCAACGCCGCAATGATCGCATCGCCAGTCGTCGTGTGGTTGAAGCAAACGACATGTCCGGAGTTCTCGCCTCCGACCAGCCAATCGCGCTCCAGCAATTCAGCAATCACATAGCGGTCGCCGACATTTGCACGCACAAAAGGAATACCCAGATCCGCCAGAGCCAACTCCAGGCCCAGATTGCTCATCAGCGTACCGACCACACCGCCCTGCAATTTGCCTCGCTCATGCAGATCGCGCGCGATGATGAAAATCAGCTCGTCACCATCGACTATCGCCCCGGTGTGGTCGACCATCAGTACCCGATCACCATCACCATCGAAGGCGATACCCAGATCCGCATGCTCGGACAACACCGCCGCCTGCAATTGCCCCATGTGCGTGGAGCCACAGTTGTCGTTGATATTCAGACCATTGGGCTGCGCGGACAGAACCACAACTTCGGCACCCAGCTCACGGAATACGCTCGGCGCGACCTTGTAGGTAGCTCCGTGCGCGCAGTCGATGACAATCTTCAGTCCGGAAAAACTGGTGCCGGTCGGCACAGAGCTCTTGCAAAACTCGATATAGCGACCGGACGCATCATTGATTCGCGACACCTTGCCAATCTTGCTCGACTCTACAACAGTCATTGGCGTATCTAGCAATTCCTCGATCATCAGTTCCAGCTCATCGGGCAGCTTGGTGCCTTTGCCGGAGAAAAACTTGATACCGTTATCGTCATGCGGATTGTGCGATGCACTGATCACGATTCCGGCCTCGGCCTGGAATGTACGCGACAGGTAGGCAATGGCCGGAGTCGGCATCGGACCGAGCAGCATCACATCGGCGCCTGCGGATGTCAGACCAGCCTCAAGTGCCGATTCGAACATGTAGCCGGAAATCCGCGTGTCCTTGCCGACCAGAACCTTGCAGGCACCCATCTTGCGAAAGGCCATACCGGCAGCCCAGCCGAGCTTGAGCATGAAGTCCGGAGTGATCGGGTATTCCCCGACGCGACCACGAATCCCGTCGGTACCAAAATATTTCTTGCTCATAAGTGCTCCATCATTCTTATTCGGCTGATTCCACGGCTGCGAGCATTCGCACCACATCCACCGTTTCCGCCACATCATGGACGCGCAATATACACGCGCCTTTCACCGATGCCAGTGCAGCCAGTGCCAAACCGCCATACAGACGCTCACCCACAGGGCGATTCAATGCATGGCCGATCATGCTTTTGCGCGAAACGCCCACCAATAGCGGCCGCCCCAACGCATGCAGGGCTTCCATATGCTTGAACAAGCTTAGATTGTGCTGCAGGGTTTTGGCGAAGCCGAAGCCCGGATCAAGAATGATCCGCTCGGCCGGAATGCCTGCCTCCTCGCACTGGGCCATGCGTTCGGCAAGAAATTCGCCCACTTCCCGGGTGACATCCTGATAACGCGGATCATCCTGCATATCGCCAGGCTCGCCGAGCATATGCATCAGGCACACGGGCAATCCCGTGGCCGCCGCCGCATCAAGCGCGCCATCCCGCCGTAGCGAACGAACGTCGTTGATCAAGCCAGCACCCAAACGCGCCGTTTCGCGCATGACCGCCGGAGTGGACGTATCGACCGATATGACCACATCCAGTTCGCGATTTATAAGCTCGACGACGGGAGCTACGCGCTCCAGCTCCTCCAACGGAGAAACCGCCCGCGCGCCCGGGCGGGTCGACTCGCCGCCCACATCGATCAGCGTTGCACCCGCCGCAACCATGGCTTCGGCATGACGCAAGGCCGCGTCGAGCTGGCTGTATCGGCCACCGTCGGAAAAAGAATCAGGAGTGACATTGAGAATGCCCATGACATGCGTCCGGGCCAAATCAAGAACCCGGTTGCCGCAAGGCAACCGGGTCAGGGACTGTACAGAAGTCATTTCAAACCTTAAACGTCGGCAGCCGGACCGCCAATCGGTGTTTCCGGACGCTCGCCCTGAATGACAGGTGGCGTGCCAGTACCGGTGCCACCCGACCAATCGCGAGGCTCGCGAGGTGTACGACCGGCCATGATGTCGTCGATCTGCTCGGCATCGATCGTCTCGTACTTCATCAGCGCATCCGCCATGGCATCGAGCTTGTCGCGGTTGTCCGTGAGGATCTGCTTGGCCGTGCCGTAGCACTGATCAATGATGCTGCGCACTTCGGAGTCGATCAGCTTGGCTGTCTCACCGGAGAAGCTGGCATTCTGACCGCCACCGCCGCGACCGAGGAATACTTCACCCTCTTCTTCTGCGTACATCAACGGACCGAGTTTTTCCGACAGCCCCCACTTGGTCACCATATTCCGCGCAATCTGACTCGCACGCATGATGTCGTTGGAGGCACCCGTGGTTACACCGTCAAAGCCCAAAGTCATCTCTTCGGCAATACGGCCGCCGTACAGCGAGCAGATCTGACTGATCAGCGCACGCTTGGACAGGCTGTAGCGATCTTCTTCCGGCAGGAACATGGTCACACCGAGTGCACGACCGCGCGGAATGATCGACACCTTGTAGACCGGATCATGCTCGGGCACGACACGACCAACAATGGCGTGGCCTGCTTCGTGATAAGCGGTGTTCTGTTTTTCCTTCTCCGACATGACCATGGATTTGCGCTCGGCGCCCATCATGATCTTGTCTTTGGCCAGTTCGAATTCTTTCATTTCGACGATGCGCTTGCCGGCACGGGCAGCAAACAGCGAAGCCTCGTTGACCAGATTTGCCAGGTCGGCGCCGGAGAAACCCGGAGTACCACGTGCGATAACAGCCGGAGCAACATCATCACCCATCGGCACTTTACGCATGTGAACCTTGAGGATCTGCTCGCGACCACGGATGTCCGGCAAGCCGACCACCACCTGACGGTCGAAACGACCCGGACGCAGCAAAGCAGGGTCCAGCACGTCAGGACGGTTGGTCGCGGCGATGACGATGATGCCGTCATTCATTTCGAAACCGTCCATCTCCACCAGCAACTGGTTGAGAGTTTGTTCGCGCTCGTCGTGACCGCCGCCCATACCGGCACCACGATGGCGACCAACGGCGTCAATCTCGTCGATGAAGATGATGCATGGAGCGTGTTTCTTGGCCTGTTCGAACATGTCACGAACGCGGCTGGCACCTACACCGACGAACATTTCGACAAAGTCGGAACCGGAAATGGTGAAGAACGGGACCTTGGCTTCGCCGGCAATCGCCTTGGCCAGCAAGGTCTTACCGGTGCCCGGAGGACCAACCATCAGCACGCCGCGAGGAATGCGGCCGCCCAGGCGCTGGAACTTGCCCGGATCACGGAGGAATTCGACCAGCTCGCCAACCTCTTCCTTGGCTTCGTCGCAACCGGCAACGTCAGCCAAAGTGGTTTTCACCTGATCCTCGGACAGCAGACGCGCCTTGCTCTTGCCGAAGCTCATCGGCCCGCCCTTGCCGCCCGCGCCGCCCTGCATCTGGCGCATGAAGAACATGAACACCGCGATGATCACCAGGATCGGGAAGCTGGCCACCAGAAGCTGGGTCCAGATACTTTGCTGCTCAGGCTGCTTGCCTTCGACCACGACGTGGTTGTCGACCAGGTCGCCGATCAGGCCATTGTCCTGAATTGCCGGACGAATGGTCTTGAAGCTGTCGCCGTCGTTGCGCTTGCCGGTAATCACGTAGCCGTCGACGGCCACGCGCTCGACCTTGCCATCCTTGACCTGCTGGATGAAGTCGGAATAGTTGAGGGTCTGCGGCTCGTTAGGGCTGGAGAAGTTGTTCATCACCGTCACCAGGACTGCCGCGATGATCAACCACAGGATCAGATTCTTTGCCATATCGTTCAATTAACTACCCTCTGAAGCAAGCTCCGCTACTGGCGCGCGCTTCGCATGATATTCACCGGCCTAACTTACTACATTACCTACAGCTCTGGCAGGCGCCGTCTGTAACCCTTTGTGAAACACTTTCTACACAATATTCGCTTATGCGCGCGGGGCGAAATACGAAAAACCTATCACCCCGCCAAAAAACCTCGTTTTACTCGCTACGACCGCGGTAGCCCCAAGCCAGCATGTACTGCTCGCGAGAGCTGCCACGAGAGGAGTCCGGCTTGATCATCTGGATCTTGTCGAACTTCTTGCGAGCATCCTTCAGGTAAACATCGAACCCTTCGCCCTGAAAAATCTTGATCACGAAATTGCCACCCGGCTTGAGGATCCGTTCCGCCAGATCAAGCGCCAGCTCGCAAAGAAACATGGCTTTTGGCATATCCACTTCAGGCGTACCACTCATATTGGGGGCCATATCGGAAATCACAAGGTCCACCTGCGAATTACCCACAGCCTCAAGGATCTGAGCGAGCACTGCATCCTCGGTGAAGTCACCCTGGATGAAAGTCACGTCCGGAATGCTGTCCATTTCCAGGATGTCCGAGGCGATCAGTCGCCCCTGACCACCGATCAGGCGGCTGGTGACCTGCGACCAGCCGCCAGGCGCCGCGCCGAGGTCGACGACGTTCATGCCCGGACGGATCAGTTTGTATTTCTCCTGGATCTCCAGAAGCTTGTAACTCGCACGCGAGCGGTAGCCATCCTTCTGCGCTTGCTTCACATAGGGATCATTGACATGTCTTTTCAGCCAACCAAGGCTTGTCTTGGAACGCGCCATTGGGCACCTCGTTGATTAGGGTCGTGATTAATTGGGCGGATCCACGAGCCCTCGGGTAAAATGGCCGCCATTTTACAGAATCCAGACGAAAGGGTCAGATTATGCCGCTCACTCCAGAGCAGAAGAAACAGTACAAATCCATTGGCCACCACCTGAAACCAGTTCTGACTGTGGCTGACAACGGTTTGACTGAGGGTGTTTTAGCCGAACTCGAACGCGCATTGGCAGATCACGAGCTGATCAAGATCAAGCTCAACATCCTCGATCGCGAGGCGCGCCTGGCGTCCGTTGCAGAGCTGTGCAAGACCGGCAAGGCCGATCTGGTTCAAGTCATCGGCAAGATGGCACTGATTTACCGCAAGAACTTCAGCGTCAACAAGCAGCTGTCGAACGTCCATCGCTTCAAGTGATGGCAAGGGTCAAGGGTGTGCTTCGCGCACCCTGCCACTCCATCCCGGCACCGGCTGCAATACCAGCACCAATCCGGAAAAACCCAATACTAGAAAGCTGAACACCTGCCAGCGCTGCGCATCTGGCCAGCCGACACGCACTGCGACAAACATCGCACACGCATACAACGCCATCAGCAACACCTGCCCGCGAAAATCCCGCCATAGACTGGCAAGGCCCTCGGTCTGTATCAGCACCAAAGCCTGAAATATCACGCACGCGACGGCAAAACCCACCACCGCCACTTCAAACGTACTTGCAACCTCATCGATCAGCAGCGGCGCCAGGCCGATTTGACCCAGCACCGGCCGCAGACCGAGATGTACCAGCCACAGGCCACCGACCCACAACATCTGGGCCAGTTGCCAGAGCATCGCGCCCGCATGCAGCGGGCGCCCACCCTCAGATGTGAAGGACTTTGACAATCTCGTACTCGATATCGCCACCTGGCGTTTTCACGACGACCGTATCGCCCTCTTCCTTGGCAATCAAGGCGCGAGCGATCGGCGAGCCGACCGAAATCTTGCCGAGTTTGATGTCCGCCTCATCCTCACCCACGATCTGGTAAGTCACGCTTTCATCAGTCTCGACGTTGGCGATTTCGACGGTAGTGCCGAAAATCACTTTGCCGGTGTGCGGAATGGTCGTCACGTCAATGATCACCGCGTTCTGCAGGCGACCTTCGATGTCACGGATCCGCGCCTCGACCATGCCTTGCTGTTCGCGCGCAGCATGGTATTCAGCGTTTTCTTTCAAATCACCCAACTCGCGGGCCGTACCGATGTCCTGGCTGAGCTTCGGACGAACGACCTTGGTCAGGTGAGCATGCTCTTCTTCCAGGGCCTTGGAGCCCTGGACGGTCATTGGGTATTTATTCATGCCTTCAATCCTGCGTGTAGATCCTGCAAGCGGCGTACGGTCTTCTCGGGACCGAACTTCAGCGCTTCGCAGATAGCTTCGCCAGCAGCAATGGTGGTGGTGCAGTAAATCTTGTGCTGCAAGGCGTTACGGCGAATGGAATAGGAATCGGCGATCGACTGGCGACCTTCGGTGGTGTTGATGATCAGAGTGACTTCGTCATTCTTGATCATGTCGACCACGTGTGGACGACCCTCGGTCACCTTGTTCACGCGACGCACTTTCAGGCCTGCGGCTTCGATCAGCTTGGCAGTGCCGGCGGTGGCGACGACTTCGAAGCCCAAGTTGATCAGATCACGGGCCACGCCTGCAACCAGTGGCTTGTCATCATCGCGGACGCTGATGAACGCGGTACCACCGGTCGGCAGCACTTCGCTGGCGCCCATTTGAGCTTTGGCGAAGGCTTCGCCGAAGGTGTCGCCGACGCCCATCACTTCACCGGTGGACTTCATCTCAGGGCCGAGGATCGGGTCAACGCCAGGGAATTTGGCGAAAGGGAACACCGCCTCTTTCACGCTGTAGAAGTTCGGAATGATTTCCTTGGTGAAGCCGATTTCCTTCAGGGTTTTACCGGCCATCACACGAGCCGCGACCATTGCCAGGGAAATACCGATGCACTTGGACACGAAAGGCACGGTACGGGAAGCACGCGGGTTGACTTCGATGACGTAGATGTCTTCGCCTTGCAGCGCCAACTGAACGTTCATCAGGCCGACCACGCCCAGTTCCAGGGCCATTTTCTTGACCTGTTCGCGCATCTCGTCCTGGATGTGCGCCGGCAGCGAGTACGGCGGCAGCGAGCACGCGGAGTCACCGGAGTGAACGCCCGCCTGTTCGATGTGCTGCATGATCGCGCCGATCACCACGTCCTTGCCGTCGCAGACCGCATCCACGTCCATCTCGATGGCGCAGTTGAGGAAGTGGTCGAGCAGCACCGGGCTGTCGTTCGACACTTGAACCGCGTCACGCAGGTAACGCTTGAGTTCTTCTTCCTTGTAGACGATTTCCATCGCCCGGCCGCCCAGTACGTAGGACGGACGCACCACCAGCGGGTAACCGATCTTCGCGGCAGCACGAACGGCTTCGTCTTCGCTGCGCACGGTGGCATTTGGCGGCTGACGCAGGTTCAGGCGCTCAACCATTTGCTGGAAGCGCTCACGGTCTTCGGCACGGTCGATGGCGTCAGGGCTGGTGCCGATGATCGGCACGCCGGCCGCTTCCAGAGCACGAGCCAGCTTCAGAGGCGTCTGGCCGCCGTACTGGACAATCACGCCTTTCGGCTTCTCGACGCGGCAGATTTCCAGCACGTCTTCCAGGGTCACTGGTTCGAAGTACAGACGATCGGAAGTGTCGTAGTCAGTGGAAACGGTTTCGGGGTTGCAGTTGACCATGATGGTCTCGTAACCGTCATCGCGCAGCGCCAGTGCCGCGTGTACGCAGCAGTAGTCGAACTCGATGCCCTGACCGATACGGTTCGGGCCACCGCCGAGGATGATGATCTTGTCACGACCGGACGGCGCGGCTTCGCACTCTTCCTCGTAGGTCGAGTACAGGTAGGCGGTGTCGGTGGCGAACTCGGCCGCGCAGGTGTCGACGCGCTTGTAAACCGGGAACACTTCCAGCTTGTGGCGGTGAGTACGCAGGTTCTTCTCGGTGACGCCCAGCAGCTTGGCCAGACGCTGGTCGGAGAAACCCTTGCGCTTGAGCTTGTACATCAGATCGCGGTCGATAGCGGACAGACCGAGGGTCTTGACCTTCTCTTCGTCCTTGATCAGATCTTCGATCTGCACCAGGAACCACGGATCGATCATGTTCATGCCGAAGATTTCTTCGACGGTCATGCCGGCGCGGAAAGCGTCCGCCACGTACCAGATACGCTCGGCGCCCGGCACGGTCAGTTCGCGCTTGAGCACGCTCATGCTTTCCGGGTTGCTCAGGTCGACTTTCTCGTCCAGACCGCAAACACCCACTTCCAGACCGCGCAGGGCTTTCTGCAGGGATTCCTGGAAGGTACGGCCGATGGCCATGACTTCACCGACCGACTTCATCTGAGTGGTCAGGCGCGCGTCAGCGTTGGCGAACTTCTCGAACGCGAAGCGCGGCAGCTTGGTCACGACATAGTCGATGGACGGCTCGAAGGACGCCGGGGTACGGCCGCCGGTGATGTCGTTCTGCAGTTCGTCGAGGGTGTAACCGACGGCCAGCTTGGCCGCGATCTTGGCGATCGGGAAACCGGTGGCTTTCGAGGCCAGAGCCGACGAGCGGGATACACGCGGGTTCATCTCGATCACGACCATGCGGCCGGTGTCCGGGCAGATACCGAACTGAACGTTGGAACCACCGGTCTCGACGCCGATCTCACGCAGTACCGCCAGCGAGGCGTTACGCAGGATCTGGTATTCCTTGTCGGTCAGGGTCTGAGCCGGGGCAACAGTGATCGAGTCACCGGTGTGCACGCCCATCGGGTCGAAGTTTTCGATCGAGCAGACGATGATGCAGTTGTCCTTTTTGTCGCGGACAACTTCCATTTCATATTCTTTCCAGCCGATCAGCGATTCGTCGATCAGCAGTTCCTTGGTTGGCGACAGGTCCAGACCACGGGCGCAGATTTCTTCGAACTCTTCACGGTTGTAAGCGATACCGCCACCGGTGCCGCCCATGGTGAAGGACGGACGGATGATGCACGGGAAGCCCAGGCGCTCGAGCACCGCGTTGGCTTCTTCCATGCTGTGGGCGATACCGGAACGCGGGCATTCCAGGCCGATGGCCTTCATCGCCTTGTCGAAACGCGAACGGTCTTCAGCCTTGTCGATGGTGTCGGCGTTGGCACCGATCATCTCTACGCCGAACTTCTCCAGAACGCCTTCGCGCTCCAGATCCAGGGCGCAATTCAGTGCAGTCTGGCCGCCCATGGTTGGCAGCACGGCATCCGGACGCTCTTTTTCGATGATCTTGGCAACGGTCTGCCACTTGATCGGCTCGATGTAGGTGGCGTCGGCCATGTCCGGGTCGGTCATGATGGTGGCCGGGTTGGAGTTCACCAGGATGACGCGGTAACCCTCTTCGCGCAGGGCTTTGCAAGCCTGGGCGCCGGAGTAGTCGAATTCGCAGGCCTGGCCGATAACGATCGGGCCAGCGCCGAGAATCAGGATGCTTTTAATGTCTGTACGTTTTGGCATGGGTTTGTCACTCAAATCCGCAGGTCAGTCGGCAAGCCGTCTTGATCGATTTCTGAAGTCCCGAGGGGGCCGCCGGTTCCGGGGCCGCCCTCGAGGGGCTTCTCGCTACAGTCTCAAGGCGAGCGCTTAGCGTCGCTTGGCCATCTCGTTGATGAAGCGGTCAAACAGAGGGGCAACATCGTTCGGGCCCGGGCTCGCTTCAGGGTGACCCTGGAAGCTGAACGCGCTCTTGTCGGTACGCTCGATGCCTTGCAGGGTGCCGTCGAACAGCGATTTATGGATCGCGCGGACGTTGGCTGGCAGGGTCGCTTCGTCAACCGCAAAACCGTGGTTCTGGCTGGTGATCATCACGACGCCAGTGTCCAGATCCTGAACCGGGTGGTTGGCACCGTGGTGGCCGTGGCCCATTTTCAGGGTCTTGGCGCCGGAGGCCAGAGCCAGCAGCTGGTGACCGAGGCAGATGCCGAAGACCGGAATTTCGGTTTCCAGCACTTCCTTGATGGCCTTGATTGCGTAGTCGCAAGGCTCCGGGTCACCAGGGCCGTTGGACAGGAACACGCCGTCCGGCTTCAGAGCCAGCACGTCGGCAGCCGGGGTTTGCGCCGGAACCACGGTCACGCGGCAACCGCGCTCGACCAGCATGCGCAGGATGTTGACCTTGACGCCGTAGTCGTAGGCAACCACGTGGTATGGCAGCTCGGAGGCTTCGATGGTCGCGTGGCTGTCGGTTTTCAGATCCCAGACAGTGGAGCGCCATTCGTATTGGGTCTTGGTGCTGACGACTTTCGCCAGATCCATGCCCTTCAGGCCCGGGAAGCCTTGCGCAGCGGCGATGGCCGCCTCTTCGGAGATGTTGTCGCCGGCCATGATGCAGCCGTTCTGTGCGCCTTTTTCACGCAGGATGCGGGTCAGGCGGCGGGTGTCGATACCGGCGATCGCCACAACATTGTTGGCTTTCAGGTAATCGGACAGGGACATCGTGTTACGCCAGTTGCTCGCTACCAGCGGCAGGTCACGGATGACCAGGCCAGCGGACCAGACGCGATCGGACTCGGCGTCTTCCGGCGTGGTGCCGGTGTTGCCGATGTGCGGGTAAGTCAGGGTAACGATCTGTTGGGCGTAGGAAGGATCGGTAAGGATTTCCTGATAGCCGGTCATTGCGGTGTTGAACACCACCTCACCAACGGTCTGACCGTCGGCTCCAATGGCTTCGCCGCGAAAAATGCTGCCATCAGCAAGGGCGAGTATGGCTGGCTTAGTCAAGAAGACCTCCCGTAAATAACGCATGAAAGGGCAATCGCAGGTTGTAAAAAAGCGGAGTGACGTATGGACACGTCACCCCGCTTCTTCACTGAATTATTCTGCGCGCTTTTAGTGGACACACTAAAGCTGTAGCTTACAGAAAAAGGGATTTTTGGTCTACCGCCAATGAGCCTGAAAGGCCGGAGAATGCGACAGGGCGTCGCTCAGCGGATTGAAACCGGCACAAACAGGGCGTTTGCGCCGGATTCAGAACATCTCAATGCAGGTCGAGCACGTCCTGCATGTCGTACAAACCAGGCTCGCGAGCATCCAGCCACAACGCCGCACGCACCGCGCCCTTGGCGAACGTCATGCGGCTCGAAGCCTTGTGTGTGATCTCCAGGCGCTCACCTTCGCAAGCAAACAGCACCGTGTGATCACCCACCACATCACCACCACGAACAGTGGCGAAGCCGATGGTCTCACGCTCACGGGCACCGGTGTGGCCTTCACGACCATAGACCGCAACCTTCTGCAGATCACGATCCAGCGCATTGGCGATCACTTCACCCATGCGCAGGGCCGTGCCCGATGGCGCATCGATCTTGTGGCGGTGATGGGCCTCAATGATTTCGATGTCCGCATCTTCCGCCAACACCCGTGCCGCCATGTCGAGCAGCTTCAGCGACAGGTTGACGCCGACACTGAAGTTGGCGGCGAACACGATCGGAATATCCTTGCCCGCCTCGGCCAGCAACTGCTTCTGCGCAGCATCCAGACCAGTCGTGCCAATCACCATCGCCTTGCCGGCCTTGCGGCAGAAGGCCAGGTTTTTCAGCATGACTTCCGGCAGGGTGAAGTCGATCAACACATCGAACTCTTCCGCCACCGATTCCAGATTGCCGGACAACGGCACGCCGATTCGACCGAGCGAAGCCAGCTCACCGGCATCCACACCGATCAGCGTACTGCCAGGACGGACAATCGCAGCCGTCAAACCGGTCAGCGGCGCGCGCTGCTGCACCGCCTCGACCAGAATCTTGCCCATGCGCCCGGCAGCGCCCATCACAGCTATACGTCGCATGCCGACTCCTTACAGATCGCCGAAGAAGCGTTTTACACCGTCGAACCAACCGGTAGTTTTCGGGGAATGGCTGTTGTCGTCCGCCAGGGAGCTGCGGAACTCTTCCAGCAATTCACGCTGACGGCGGTTCAGGTTGACCGGCGTCTCGACGGCCACACGGCACATCAGGTCGCCCGCACCACCGCCACGCACCGGCGCAACGCCCTTGCCGCGTACGCGGAACTGCTTGCCGGTCTGAGTCCCTTCCGGAATCTTCAGTTTGACGCGACCATCGAGGGTCGGAATTTCCAGCTCGCCACCCAGGGCTGCGTCGACAAAGCTGATCGGCACTTCGCAGAACAGGTGCTTGCCGTCACGCTGGAAGATGTCGTGTTCGCGGACGTTGATCACCACGTACAGGTCCCCGGTCGGACCACCCTGAGTGCCCGCCTCGCCTTCGCCGGACAGACGAATGCGGTCACCGGTGTCGACACCGGCCGGCACTTTGACAGAGAGGGTTTTGTACTCTTCGACGCGACCGTCGCCGTGGCAGGAATCGCACGGATCGGAAATGATCTTGCCCTGGCCATGGCAGCGCGGGCAGGTCTGCTGCACCGAGAAGAAGCCTTGCTGCATACGCACCTGACCGATGCCGCCGCAAGTCGGGCAAGTCGATGGCGACGAGCCTTTCTTGGCGCCCGAACCGTCGCATGGTTTGCAATTGACCAGCGTCGGAACGCGGATATTCACGGTCGTACCGCGTACCGCTTCTTCCAGGTTCAGCTCCAGGGTGTAACGCAAATCGCTGCCGCGCTGAGCGCCGCCACGGGAGCCGCCGCGACCGCCACCGAAGAAGTCACTGAAGACATCACCGAAGATGTCGGAGAAGTTCTGACCGCCGAAGCCTGCACCGCCGCCACCCATGCTCGGGTCGACGCCGGCATGACCGTACTGATCGTACGCTGCACGCTTGCTGGAATCGGACAGCACTTCGTAGGCTTCGTTGGCCTCCTTGAACAGATCTTCCGACGCCTTGTCACCGGGATTACGGTCCGGGTGGTGCTTCATCGCCAGACGGCGATAGGCCTTTTTCAGGTCTGCTTCGCTTGAGCCGCGCTCAACACCCAACACTTCGTAATAGTCACGCTTAGCCATAAGTTCTTCATACTCTTGAGGACGTTCGGCAAACCCCTCCTGAGCTTCGCCAAACTCGTTGAGCCCCAATACAGGCCCGGACCCAACTCACGTCAATTCAACGATCCTGGTCTTTGGTTCATGCGGTATTTACGGCGCGAAAAGCAGGAGCATTCCCGGCCATACCGCCAACACACGAAGCTTGTCGCATGCTGTAAAAATTCGCGTATTCCAGATACGCCAACGCGGGAGCAAGCTCCCGCGCGGCGACATCCTACCAGTCACCGCCGCAAGGCAGTCAACCGGGCGACCAACAACTTACTTGTGGTCTTTGACTTCTTCGAACTCGGCATCGACAACATCGTCAGCCTTCTCAGCCGATTCGCCTTGCGGTGCCGCGCCTTCAGCAGGCTGAGCCTGTTCGGCGTACATCTTCTGGGCAACCGGCGCAGAGACTTTCGACAGCTCTTCAACCTTGGCGTCGATGGCAGCCTTGTCGTCGCCTTTGACGGCGGCTTCCAGGGCAACCACAGCCGCTTCGATTGCAGTCTTCTCTTCTGCAGTCACTTTGTCGCCAGCGTCAGCGATCATCTTGCGAGTCGAGTGAACCAGTGCGTCACCCTGGTTACGGGCAGCGGCCAGCTCTTCGAACTTGCGGTCTTCCTCGGCGTTCAGCTCGGCGTCGCGCACCATTTTCTGGATTTCTTCATCCGACAGACCAGAGTTGGCCTTGATGGTGATCTTCTGCTCTTTGCCAGTCGCCTTGTCCTTTGCACCTACGTGCAGGATGCCGTTGGCGTCGATGTCGAAGGTCACTTCGATCTGCGGAACGCCACGTGGAGCTGGTGGAATGTCGGCCAGATCGAACTTGCCCAGGGACTTGTTCTGTGCGGCTTGCTTGCGCTCGCCTTGCAGGACGTGAATGGTCACGGCGCCCTGGTTGTCGTCGGCGGTCGAGAACACTTGCGATTTCTTGGTAGGAATCGTGGTGTTTTTCTCGATCAGCGCGGTCATCACGCCACCCATGGTTTCGATACCCAGGGTCAGCGGGCTGACGTCAAGCAGCAGAACGTCTTTCACGTCACCGGCCAGAACGGCGCCCTGGATCGCAGCACCCATGGCAACAGCTTCGTCCGGGTTCACGTCTTTACGTGCTTCTTTACCGAAGAAATCGGTAACTGCCTTCTGCACCAGAGGCATACGAGTCTGACCACCAACCAGAATCACGTCGTTAATTTTGCTGACGTCGATACCGGCGTCCTTCAGAGCAATACGGCATGGCTCGATGGTACGGTTCACCAGATCTTCGACCAGCGACTCGAGCTTGGCACGAGAGATCTTCACGTTCAGGTGCTTAGGACCAGTCGCGTCTGCTGTGATGTACGGCAGGTTGACGTCGGTCGATTGCGAAGAAGACAGCTCGATCTTGGCTTTCTCAGCGGCTTCTTTCAGACGCTGCAAGGCCAGAGGATCGTTCTTCAGGTCCATGCCGGACTCTTTCTTGAACTCGTCGACGAGGTAGTCGATCAGGCGCATGTCGAAGTCTTCACCACCCAGGAAGGTGTCACCGTTGGTGGCCAGCACTTCGAACTGGTGCTCGCCGTCAACTTCAGCGATTTCGATCACGGAAACGTCGAAAGTACCACCACCCAGGTCGTAAACGATCACGGTGTGATCGCCCTTGGCCTTGTCCATGCCATAAGCCAGAGCGGCTGCGGTTGGTTCGTTGATGATACGTTTTACGTCCAGACCGGCGATGCGACCAGCATCTTTAGTCGCCTGACGCTGACTGTCGTTGAAGTAGGCCGGAACGGTGATCACCGCTTCGGTCACTGCTTCGCCGAGGTAGTCTTCGGCGGTCTTCTTCATCTTTTTCAGGACTTCGGCGCTGATTTGCGGCGGAGCCATCTGCTTGCCGGAAGCCTCGACCCAGGCGTCACCGTTGTTGGCCTTGACGATCTTGTAAGGCACCAGCTTGATGTCTTTCTGTACAACTTCTTCGTCGAAGCGGCGGCCAATCAGGCGCTTCACTGCGAACAGTGTGTTGTGCGGGTTGGTCACAGCCTGACGCTTGGCCGACTGACCGACCAGGATTTCGCCATCGTTGGCATAAGCGATGATCGACGGCGTAGTACGCGCGCCTTCAGCGTTTTCAATAACTTTGGCTTTGCCGTTTTCCAGCACGGAGACGCAGGAGTTGGTAGTCCCCAGGTCGATACCGATAATTTTGCCCATGTTCACTCTCCCGAAACTTTGGATTTTTTTGCCGCAGCAGTGGTGGCTGACTGCGGTAATACTTAAACGCTTGACTTGTAAATGGGGGCCTTGCGGCTAATTTCAAGCCTTCTCGTCAATCGAAGGCGCAACTGGCGCCGGCGCCTTGCTGACCACGACCATCGCCGGACGCAGCAGGCGACCGTTGAGCTGGTAGCCCTTCTGGAACACCTTCAGAATGCTGTTCGGCTCCAGGACATCACTTTCCTGCATGGCCATTGCCTGATGTTCCACGGCGTTGAACGGTTCGCCTTCCTGCGGACTGACAGCTACAAGCTGATAACGCGTGAGGGTGTCGTGAAACATTTTCAGGGTCAGCTCGATGCCTTCGCGCATCGGACGGATGCTTTCGTCATCCGGGCTCGACAGCTCGAGGCCGCGCTCCAGGCTGTCGACGATCGGCAGCAGGTCGCCGGCGAATTTTTCCAGCGCAAACTTGTGCGCCTTCTCGACATCCTGCTCGGCACGGCGGCGGACGTTCTGCAGATCGGCAGCTACGCGCAGCGATTGATCCTGCGCGGCGGCCAATTGCTCTTCGAGCTCTTGTACACGGGTCGCCAGGTCATCACCCGAAGCCTCGGGCGCCTGATTGGCTTCTGGATTTTGCGTATCTACTGTCTGTTCGTCAGCCATGGGATTCTCCTTTCAATATCGTCCGCGAGTTCGATTCGCGCTTCTGCCCCGGTATATGGGGCCGCAAAATCAGGCTTCAAGGGCTGACAACGATTAACCCTACAAAAAAGTGCTGCATTGTCATTCCCGAACGCGATAAGCATTTGATCGGATCATCCCCATCGAGCTAAGCGAGGGCATTGTCAGCCCGAAACAAAACACTGTATAAATAACCAGACCTAAAGTTTGGGAGCGGCCTTTATGCTGGTGCACCTGTCCGTACACAACTACGCCATCGTTGAACATCTCGATCTCGAACTCGATCGCGGCATGAGCGTTATTACCGGGGAAACCGGCGCCGGCAAATCGATCATGCTCGACGCCCTGGGCCTGACGCTCGGTGATCGCGCCGACAGCGGCGTGGTGCGACCGGGCGCCGACAAGGCCGATATCCTGGCGACCTTCGATCTGGCAGATATTCCCGAGGCCAGTGCCTGGCTGGCGGAACGCGACCTGGAAACCGACGGTCCGTGCATCCTGCGTCGGGTCATCACTTCCGAAGGTCGCTCACGCGGCTATATAAATGGCACCCCCTGCCCGCTCGGCGATCTCAAGGCGCTCGGCGAGCTGCTGATCGACATCCACAGCCAGCACGAACACCAATCCCTGCTCAAGACCGACACCCACCGGCGCCTGCTCGACGAATACGCCGGGGCTACCGATCTGGCGCGTCAGGTTCACCTGGCCGCCCAGCGCTGGCGTCAGACCCGTCAGGAGCTGGAGCGCCTTTCCAACTCCGGCGACGAACAGCGCGCGCGCCATCAGTTGCTCAGCTACCAGCTCGAAGAACTGGAAAACCTCGGCCTCGGCGAAAACGAGCTGGGAGAACTGGAGCAGGAACACAAGAACCTGACCAACGCAGAAACCCTGCTCGGCATCTGCCGACAAGTGGTCGAGCAATGCAGCGAAAGCGATTCCGGCAACGTGCTGAATGCCCTGACGGCCAGCCTCAATCGACTGTCGAGCGTGAACAACTCCGTCGGCGCGCTGGGTGAGGCGAGCAGCCTGCTGACCAGCGCGCAAATCCAGGTCGAAGAGGCCGTCGGCGAGCTCAATCGTTTTCTGGACAACTTCGATGCCGATCCGGCGCGCCTGCAATATCTGGAAGAACGTCTGGACTCCATCTACACGCTGGCACGCAAACACCGCATTCAGCCGACAGAAGTGGCGGAGATGCAGCAGAAGCTGCTCGACGAAATCGAAGCCCTCGACGCCAACGATGAATCCATCGAGCGCCTCGCCGAAGAGCTCGCTTCCTATGCCCGCCACTATCAGGAAAAGGCTCGGGAACTGAGCGAGCTGCGTCATCAGGCAGCCGGCAGCCTGGCAAGCGCGGTGGAGCAGGAGATTCAACGCTTGGGCATGCCGGGCGGTCGCTTCACCATCGAATTGCGCGCCAACAACAGCAGCGAACTGCAACCCAACGGTCTGGAACAAGTCGAGCTGCTGGTGAGCGCCAACCCGGGCCAACCCCTGAAGGCCCTGGCCAAAGTAGCGTCCGGCGGTGAGCTGTCACGGATCAGCCTGGCCATCCAGGTGATTACCGCCCAGACCTCTCGCGTACCGACTTTGGTATTCGACGAAGTGGACGTGGGGATTGGCGGTCCAACGGCTGAAATCGTCGGTCAACTGTTGCGCCGCCTCGGAGATCGCGGACAGGTACTGACGGTCACGCACTTGCCGCAAGTCGCGGCTCAGGGGCATCAGCATCTGTTCGTGCACAAGGTGCGAGGCGAGCAGGCCACTCACACGGCTGTTTCGAAGCTGAGCAAGAATGACCGTATAGAAGAAGTCGCACGCATGCTTGGCGGCATCGATCTGACCAAAGAGTCTTTGGCGCACGCGAAAAAGATGGTCGTCACCGCAAAGGTTTAAGCACGCCAGAAAGCACGAAGGCGACCCTTGGGTCGCCCTCGCTCGTTTCGCGAACCTGAAATTCGCGCGACATGCTTACTTTTTGTTGCGTACGTACAGTACGAGATTGTGATCAACCATCTCGTAACCGTGCTTCTCGACGATCGCCTTCTGAAGCTTTTCGATTTCTTCGTCGAAGAATTCGATGACTTCGCCCGACTCAACGTTAACCATATGGTCGTGGTGGCCACCGTCGGCCAATTCGAATACCGCGTGGCCGCCGTCGAAGTTGTGACGGACCACGAGGCCAGCCGCTTCGAACTGGGTCAGAACACGGTAGACCGTGGCCAGACCGACGTCCTCGCCAGCTTCCATCAACGCCTTGTAGACGTCCTCGGCACTCATGTGACGCTGCTCTGTAGAGTCGAGCATTTGCAGGATCTTGACCCGTGGCAGGGTCACTTTGAGGCCGGCTTTGCGTAGTTCGCTATTTTCAACCATGGTCAGCTTTCTCGCGATGCTGCTTCGCAGCTTCTCTTAATGCGGGTATGATCGGCGTTTACGTTGTCCCAGCCAAGATAGTGGAAGTCGCCCACCGATGCAAAACACCAAGCTCTTGCTAACCAGTTTCACCTTTGTGGGACTGCTCGCACTCGCCGGTTGTTCATTCCCCGGGGTTTACAAAATCGACATCCAGCAGGGCAATGTCGTCACGCAGGACATGATAGACCAGTTACGCCCGGGAATGACCCGGCCGCAAGTACGGTTTATCATGGGCAACCCTCTGCTTGCCGACACGTTCCACGCCAACCGCTGGGATTATCTGTACAGCCTGCAACCTGGTGGCGGTGAGCGCCAACAGGAACGCATGAGTGTCATTTTCGACTCGAATGACCGCCTCGTCAGCCTGTCCGGTGACTTCATGCCGGGCGTCAGCCGTGATGAAGCAATTCTCGGCAAGGACAGCGGCACCAGCGTGACCGCTCCTGCTGAAAACACCGAACAGCCGAAACCGGAACAACCGGCCAAGCCTGGCTCCTTGCTGGATCAGATCCAGAAGGACGTCGATGGTGTGGAAACCGTTCCGGTTCCAACGCCAGAACCGCTGGACACCTCGCCGCAATAATTTGCGACGCAATAAAAAACCCGGAAATTCCGGGTTTTTTATTGCCTGCCGCTTGGCCAGCCTACTGATTTCGCGCCTTGGCTTCGGCAGCCTTGGCGGCACGAAGACGACGCACCTCTTTCGGATCTGCCAACAGTGGCCGATAGATCTCGATGCGATCGCCCTCCTGAACCCGTCGAGCATCCGGATCAGCAATCACTTTGCCGAAGATCCCCAAAGGACAGCTCTTCAGATCCAGCTCCGAAAATTCAGCATCAATCCCGGACGCCATCAGCGCCGCACGCACCGTCGTACCCTCAGCAACACTGATTGCACGCAAAACCTGACGATCAACCGCCGCATACACCACTTCGACTTCGATCACCGGCTCAACCATGCATCTGCTTGGCGCGCTGGCAGAACGCGTCCACCAGCGTATTGGCCGCCTGATTGAACAAAGGACCGAGCGTCGCGCGGACCAGCGGCCCGGCGTAGTCGAAGGACAGATCCAGACTGATCTTGCAGGCCTTCTCGTTCAGCGCCTTGAATACCCAGACGCCGTGCAGCTGATTGAACGGTCCCTCCTCCAGGTTCATCTCGATCGACTGCCCCGGCACCAGCGTATTGCGTGTCACGAAGTGCTGACTGAGGCCGCCCTTGGCCACGCCGACACTGGCGCGCATGTGCTCAGGCGAGCTTTCCAGGACTTCAGCAGACGAGCACCACGGCAGAAATTCCGGGTAACGTGCCACGTCATTGACGAGGTCGTAGAGAAATTGCGCCGGATAAGGCAGCAGCGCCGATCGTTGAATATGTGTCGTCATGTAAGCGTCACTTCCAGAGCTGGGCGGCAAACACTACAAGAATGCCGATGGGCGCCACATAGCGCATCAAAAACAGAGACAGGGCGAACAGCGCCGGGCTGCGAATCGACAATTCATCACGCACCGCCTCACGCCCCATCACCCAACCGGCAAACAGCACAAAGCACAGCCCACCGAGCGGCAACATGATGCGCGAGGTGAAGAAGTCGATCACGCCAAAGAAGTCCAGGCCACCGGCCGCACCCCACTGGTAGAGATGGAACACCCCACCATCGTTCACGAAAAATTTGGCTTCCTTCCAGATATTGAAGGAAAACACCGTGCCCAGGCCAACGAACCAGCAGGTGAACGCCAACCAGAATGTCACCCAGGCACGGCTGATTTTAGTCCGCTCGACCAAATAGGCGACCATTGGCTCCAGCAGGGAAATCGCCGAGCTCCAGGCCGCAATGGCCACCAGAACGAAGAACACCACGCCCATCAACTGGCCGAAAAGCACGTTACCGAAAGCAAATGGCAGGCTGACGAACATCAGCCCCGGGCCTTCGCTCGGGTTCAAACCACCGGCGAACACAATCGGAAACAAGGCCAGACCGGCCACCAGCGAAACAAAGGTATCGAGCAGCGCCACACCGACGACCGTGCCCGACAGCGAGGCTTCCTTGGTCATGTAGGCGCCATAGATCATGATCGAGCCCACGCCCACGCTCAGGGAGAAGAACGCGTGACCCATGGCCGGCAGCAAGCCGTCGAGGACTTTTTCCGGGTGAAAGTCGAACATGAAATGCACGCCTTCCATGAAATGCCCGGTGGTCATGCTGTAACCCAGCAGCACCAGCACCATCACGAACAGCAGCGGCATCATGATCCGCAGGCTGCGCTCGAGCCCGGCAACCACGCCCTTGGCGATCACCACCGCCGACAACAGCATGAAAACCGTGTGCCACAGCGTGATACGCCACGGGTCGGCGATGACATTCCCGAAGTACGCCCCGACCTGATCAGCCGTCGCGCCCTGGAAGTCCCCGCGCCCCATATCAATGATGTAATCCAGCGACCAGCCGCCGACCACACTGTAGAAAGACAGGATCAGCAGCGCCGTGATCATCCCGGCGAACGCGCCCCACGACCACTTGCCCGAGTGCCCGGCTTCCCGCGCCAGCACCTTCAGGGCATTCGCCGGACTCTGGCGGGCACGGCGGCCGATCAGGGTTTCGGCGAGCATTACCGGGATGCCGATCAGCGCGATACACGCCAGAAACATCAGCACGAAGGCGCCGCCACCGTAGACCCCGACCATGTAGGGGAATTTCCAGATGCTGCCCAATCCCACGGCCGAACCGGTCGCGGCGAATATGAAAACCCAGCGGCTAGCCCAACTGCCGTGGACAGAAACCTTGTCTGTCGACATCGTTTATCACGCCCAAGCGTTAGAAAAAGAGGCCGCATTGTCCGGGATTCACTCAACCTGCTCAAGCACGCAGCATCACCGTAGCCGACAGCCGTTTATCTCCATATAATGCCGCCCCTATGGCTAAACAGAAGAAACACCCAACAGGGACCATCGCGCAAAACAAAAAGGCGCGACACGATTACTTCATCGAGCACAAGTTCGAGGCTGGTCTGGTCCTGGCCGGCTGGGAAGTAAAAAGTCTGCGGGCAAGCAAGCTGCAACTGGTCGACAGTTACGTGTTGCTCAAGGATGGCGAAGCCTGGTTGCTAGGCAGCCACATCACGCCTCTGATGACCGCCAGCACCCACGTCATTGCCGACCCGGTGCGTACCCGCAAGTTGCTGCTCAACCGCCGCGAGCTGGACAAGCTCGCCGCCGCCGTGCAGCAGAAGGGTTACGCCTGCGTGTGCCTGTCCTGGTACTGGAGCAAGCACATGGTCAAGTGCGAGATCGCTCTCGGCAAGGGCAAGAAGGAATACGACAAGCGTGATACCGAACGCGAACGCGACGCCGGTCGCGAGTTGCAGCGTGCGGTGCGCAACAAGGGCAAGGAAGACTGATTTTTCTGCCCGAATGACCGCTCCCGTGCTCGACACGGGAGCGGTCATGCCTACATGCCTTTGCGTCGCTCGGCGCGAGCCATGCGCTGCACTTCCTGCCGCACTTCTTCCAGCACTTCCTGCACATACAGAATGTGTCGGCTGGAGACCTCACGCGCCTGTTCCGCGCGCCCCTCGATAATCGCCAGATACAATTCACGATGCTGTGTGATCAGCATGTCGCGGGTTTCCGTGCGCTGCTTGTACATGCCACCGATGTTGGTCACGACGTTGCGCTTGAGCAGATCGAACAGCCCGCGAATGGTGTGCAGCAACACCGCGTTATGACTGGCTTCGGCAATCGCCAGGTGGAATTTCGCATCCGCCGCGCCCTCTTCCGCCCGGCTCACTTCATCGTGACGCGAATAGCAGTCCTGTAACTCTTCAAACGCCGCCGTCAGCCGTTCGCGGTCCACATCCGTGGCGCGCAATGCCGCGTAATAGGCGCACGATGCCTCCAGCGTGTGGCGAAATTCCAGCAGATCACGTTGCGCCTCAGGATTGCTTTCCAGCAGTTGCAGCAGCGGATCGCTGAACGTCGAACCGAGGCTTTCCACGACATAGTTGCCGCCGCCCTGCTTGCTGACCAGCAACCCCTTGGCCGCAAGCTTCTGAATCGCCTCGCGCAAAGAGGGCCGAGAAACGCCGAACTGTTCCGCCAGAGTCCGCTCGGCCGGCAGACGCTCGCCGGACTTCAGCGTGCCCTCGAGAATCATCCCTTCCAGTCGCTCGACAATGTCGTCAGACAAACGGCGCTGACGTATCTGATCAAACCCCATCACTCAACTCTCCACCATCCCGACCGCTCGCCGGGCTCTCTATTCTGGCCTATCGGCGCTGCGCCGACACCTGCCAGATGACGCCAATTCAACCGGTGCAATCCGACTCGCCGTCCGGTTGTTCGACAAAAGTTTTAGGGCGGCAAATTGACACACCGACATCAAGGCTTTTACCCTAGCCGACAGCACTTGTAAATTGGTCTTACCAATTAACCAAGTAAGCTGACAGTGCCTGACCAACAACAATTAGGGGCCACCCCATATGCAAACCTGGCAACAGCTCTACAGCCCGCTCGGCAGTCTCGGCGTGTCCGCACTCGCGGCCGTCATCCCCATCGTTTTCTTCTTCCTCGCCCTGGCGGTGTTCCGCCTCAAAGGTCATGTGGCCGGCAGCATCACGCTCGCCCTGGCCATCGCCGTGGCGATCTTTGCGTTCCAGATGCCGGTCGACATGGCGTTCGCCGCTGCCGGATATGGCTTCGCCTATGGTCTGTGGCCGATTGCCTGGATCATTGTGGCGGCGGTGTTCCTGTACAAACTGACGGTCAAGAGCGGTCAGTTCGAGGTCATCCGCAGCTCGGTGCTGTCGATCACTGACGACCAACGCCTGCAGGTGCTGTTGATCGGTTTCTGCTTCGGTGCATTCCTCGAAGGTGCCGCCGGTTTCGGCGCGCCGGTGGCGATTACCGCTGCGCTGCTGGTTGGCCTGGGTTTCAACCCGCTGTACGCCGCCGGCCTGTGCCTGATTGCCAACACCGCACCGGTGGCGTTCGGCGCGCTGGGGATTCCGATCATCGTGGCCGGGCAAGTCACCGGCATCGACGCGTTCAAGATCGGCGCCATGACCGGCCGCCAGTTGCCGCTGCTGTCGCTGTTCGTGCCGTTCTGGCTGGTGTTCATGATGGACGGCCTGCGCGGTGTGCGTGAAACCTGGCCAGCCGCACTGGTTGCCGGCCTGAGCTTCGCTGTCACCCAATACTTCACTTCGAATTTCATCGGCCCGGAGCTGCCGGACATCACGTCGGCCCTGGCCAGTCTGATTTCGCTGACCCTGTTCCTGAAGGTCTGGCAACCGAAACGTGCCGCCGGCCAGCACATCGTCGGCGCCGTATCCGCTTCGGTGGTCTCCGCCAGCGTCGGCGGTTTCGGCCAGAAGCGCACCACCGTCGCTTCGCCCTACAGCCTCGGGGAAATCTTCAAGGCGTGGTCGCCGTTCCTGATCCTCACCGTGCTGGTGACCATCTGGACCCTCAAGCCTTTCAAAGCCATGTTCGCCGCCGGCGGCTCGATGTACGCCTGGGTGTTCAACTTCGCGATTCCGCACCTTGATCAACTGGTCATCAAGACTGCACCGATCGTTGCCGCCCCGACCGCGATCCCAGCCGTGTTCAAACTCGACCCGATTTCCGCGACCGGCACGGCGATTTTCTTCTCCGCGCTGATCTCGATGCTGGTGCTGAAGATCAACTTCAAAACTGGTCTGACCACTTTGAAAGAGACTTTCTACGAACTGCGCTGGCCGATCCTGTCGATCGGCATGGTGCTGGCGTTTGCCTTCGTCACCAACTATTCCGGCATGTCCTCGACCATGGCTCTGGTGCTGGCCGGTACTGGCGCAGCGTTCCCGTTCTTCTCGCCGTTCCTCGGCTGGCTCGGCGTGTTCCTGACCGGTTCCGATACCTCGTCCAACGCCCTGTTCAGTTCGCTGCAAGCAACCACCGCTCACCAGATCGGGGTCAACGACACCCTGCTGGTGGCAGCCAATACCAGCGGCGGCGTGACCGGCAAGATGATCTCGCCACAATCGATCGCCGTGGCCTGCGCAGCAACCGGCCTGGTGGGCAAGGAATCCGATCTGTTCCGCTTCACCCTCAAGCACAGCCTATTCTTTGCAACGATTGTCGGCCTCATCACTTTGGCTCAGGCCTACTGGTTCACCGGCATGCTGGTGCATTAAGACTACAAGCGACATGGAAATAACCGACGCCGGTCCGTGATTCCGGCGTCAGCAACTCACAACCCGGTCTGTAAGGCTGCTGAAAGCAATGCGCTCTATATTCGGCAGCCTCAACAGACGGATAACCGGGCCCACCCGGAGACACGCCTGATGAGCGAGCTTTTTTACAACGCTGTGCCCAACGCCACTCGCGTCGCACCGCCACTGCCCGAACCCCGGCAATACCCCAGCGAGAAACCGTCGCGGGTCTACCTTTTCGGCACGTGCGTGGTCGACCTGTTCTACCCGGAAGCCGGGATGGACGCGATCCACTTGCTGGAACGCGAAGGCATCCGGGTCGATTACCCGCAAGGGCAGAGCTGCTGCGGACAACCGGCCTACACCTCGGGTTACACCGAGCAGGCACGGACGGTGGCGCGCTCGCAACTGGCGCTGTTTGCCGGGGACTATCCGGTGGTGGTGCCTTCGGGTTCGTGCGCCGGGATGATCCGCGAGCATTACGCCGACTTGTTCAAGGACGAGCCGGAAACGTTGAAACAGGTTCAGGCCCTCGCGGCCCGCACCTATGAATTGGCCGAGTTTCTGCTGTTCGTCTGCAAGGTGCAGCTCAAGGACAGCGGCGAGCCGGTCAAAGTGGCGCTGCACACCTCGTGTTCGGCGCGACGGGAAATGAACACCCACCTGCACGGCCGCGAGTTGTTGGCGCAGTTGAGCAACGTGGAACGGGTCAACCACGATCACGAAAGCGAATGCTGTGGCTTCGGTGGGACATTCAGCGTCCGTATGCCAGACATTTCCGGCGCGATGGTGGCTGACAAGACCCGGGCGTTGAAGGAATCCGGCGCACATCAGGTACTCAGTGCCGACTGCGGCTGCTTGATGAACATCAACGGCTCGCTGGAAAAACAGCAGGAAGCGCTGCGCGGGCAACACCTGGCGAGCTTCCTCTGGCAACGAACCGGAGGTGCGCGATGAGCACTTCCACGATTATTCCTACGGTTGCCGTAGAAGAAGATTTCCGCACCCGGGCCCACAACGCCCTGGGCGACTCGCAGTTACGGAACAACTTCCGTACCGCGATGGATTCACTGATGACCAAACGGGCAGCGGCTTTCAGCGATGCCCACGAAAGAGAACACTTGCGCGCCCTGGGCAACTCGATCAGGGCGCGTGCGCTCTCCAAGTTGCCCGACCTGCTCGAGCAACTGGAACAGAACCTGACCCGCAACGGTGTGACAGTGCACTGGGCGGAAACGGTGGACGAGGCCAATGGCATCGTCCTTTCGATCATCCGCGCTCACGAGGCGCGGCAAGTGATCAAGGGCAAATCGATGGTCAGCGAAGAGATGGAGATGAACCATTTCCTCGAGGCTCGGGACATTGAATGTCTGGAGTCCGACATGGGGGAGTACATCGTCCAGCTCGACCACGAGAAGCCTTCACACATAATCATGCCGGCAATCCACAAGAATGCCGGTCAGGTCGCGTCCTTGTTCCACGACAAACTTGGCGTGGAATACACCAAGGACGTTGACCAACTCATTCAGATCGGTCGCAGGGTCCTGCGGCAGAAATTCTTCGAAGCGGACATCGGCGTCTCCGGCGTCAACTTCGCCGTGGCCGAAACCGGCACCCTGCTGCTGGTGGAAAACGAAGGCAACGGCCGAATGACCACCACCGTGCCACCGGTGCACATCGCCGTCACCGGCATCGAAAAAGTCGTGGAATACCTGCGCGACGTGGTGCCGCTGCTGTCATTGCTGACCCGCTCGGCGCTGGGCATTCCGATCACCACCTACGTCAACATGATCTCCGGCCCGCGCAAGGAACATGAACTCGACGGCCCACAGGAAGTGCATCTGGTGCTGCTCGACAACGGTCGCAGCCAGGCCTTCGCCGACAGCGAACTGCGCCAGACGCTGAACTGCATCCGCTGCGGCGCCTGCATGAACCATTGCCCGGTCTACACCCGTGTCGGCGGCCATACCTACGGCGAGGTTTACCCCGGCCCGATCGGCAAAATCATCACCCCGCACATGGTCGGCCTGGCGAAAGTCCCGGATCACCCGAGCGCCTCTTCGTTGTGTGGCGCCTGCGGTGAAGTGTGTCCGGTAAAAATTCCTATTCCCGCACTGTTGCGCCGCCTACGCGAGGAAAACGTCAAAGCCCCCGACAGTCCTCATCAAGTGATGCGCGGCCAGGGCAGCAAGTATTCGCGCAAGGAACGTTTCATCTGGAATGCCTGGGCGAAGCTCAACAGCTCGCCGACTTTGTATCGACTGTTTGCGTTTTTCGCCACGCGCCTGCGCGCCCTGGCGCCGAACAATGTCGGGCCGTGGACGCAGAACCACAGCGCACCGAAACCCGCCGCCCGCTCACTGCATGACATGGCTCGCGAACACCTGGCAAAACGAGGAGACCGTTGATGAGCGCCAAACAAAACATCCTCGGCAAGTTACGGAAGAGTCTGACCGGCACCACACCGATTGCCGACAACTTTGACGTCGATCTGGTGACCCAGCCCTACACCTACAGTGCCGAACAACGGATCCCGCAACTGCGCAAACTGATGGAAGCGGTGCACACCGAAATCCACCTGACATCCGCTGATGGCTGGCCGGCGCTGCTGGCGCAATTGCTGCGCGACCGTCAGTTGCCGAGCCTGCTGATCGCACCGACTACGCCTCACGGGCAGCGCATCACACAACACTGGGCGAACAATCCTGATCTGCCGGCGCTGAAATCCTACGACCGGCCGATGGAGGAATGGAAAGCCGAGTTGTTCAACGACACCCCGGCCAGCCTCACCGGCACCCTCGGCGCCATCGCCGCCACCGGCAGCCTGATTCTCTGGCCGACCCGCGAAGAACCACGGCTGATGAGTCTGGTGCCACCGGTGCATTTCGCCCTGCTCAAGGCCAGCCAGATCCGCGACAACTTCTATCAGGTGCAGCAGGAATTCGAGTGGGCCCAAGGCATGCCCACCAACGCGCTGCTGGTGTCCGGCCCATCGAAGACCGCCGACATCGAACAAGTCCTGGCTTACGGCGCCCACGGCCCGAAAGATCTGGTGGTGTTGATCCTGGAGGACCAATGACCTTACCGGCGACTTTCCTGCGCGATGCGCAGCAATTGATTCCTGCCGAACGGCGTTTCGACGATCCGCTGTCGACCCTGGCTTTCGGCACCGATGCCAGCTTCTACCGGTTGATTCCGCAACTGGTGATACGCGTCGAATCGGAAGACGAAGTGGTGGCGCTGCTGAAACTGGCCCAGCGCGATCAGGTCCCGGTGACCTTCCGCGCCGCCGGCACCAGCCTGTCCGGACAGGCGATCAGCGATTCGGTGCTGATCGTGCTTGGGGATAACTGGAACGCGCGGGAGATCCGCGGACAAGGCACACAAATCCGCCTGCAACCGGGGGTGATCGGCGCCCAGGCCAATGCATGGCTGGCGCCATTCGGGCGCAAGATCGGTCCGGATCCGGCGTCGATCAACGCCTGCAAGATCGGCGGCATCGTCGCCAACAACGCCAGCGGGATGTGCTGCGGCACTGCGCAAAACACCTATCACACGCTGGCCGGGATTCGTCTGGTGCTGGCCGACGGCACGCGACTCGACACCGAAGATGCCGCCAGCGTCGAGGCGTTTCGAGTCAGCCACGGTCAATTGCTGGAACGCCTGGCGAGCTTGGGCCGCGAGACCCGCGCCAATGCCGAACTGGCCGCACGAATTCGCCACAAATACCGTCTGAAAAATACCACAGGCCTGTCGCTCAACGCCCTGGTGGATTTCGATGAGCCTGTGGATATCTTGAGCCACTTGCTGGTCGGTTCCGAAGGCACCCTCGGCTTCATCAGCGCGGTGACCTACGACACGGTGATCGACCACCCGAACAAGGCCTCGGCGCTGATCGTATTCCCGGATGTGGAAACCTGCTGCAACGCCGTCACCGTGCTGAAAAGCCAACCGGTGTCGGCCGTGGAACTGCTCGACCGCCGCAGCCTGCGCTCGGTGCAGGACAAACCCGGCATGCCGGCTTTCGTACAGCAGCTGTCGAACAATGCCTGCGCGCTGTTGATCGAATCCCGCGCAGCCTCTTCCACTTTGCTGCAGGAACAACTGGCGCAGATCATGGCGTCGCTCAGCGCCTTCCCGGTGGAGAAACAGGTCGACTTCACCGAAGACCCGGTCGAAAACGCCCGCCTCTGGGCGATTCGCAAAGACACCTTCCCCGCCGTCGGCGCCGTGCGCAAGACCGGCACCACGGTGATCATCGAAGACGTGACCTTCCCGGTGGAGCAACTGGCTATCGGCGTGAACCGCCTGATCGAGCTGTTCGACAAACATCACTACGACGAAGCGATCCTTTTCGGACACGCGCTGGAAGGCAATCTGCACTTTGTCTTCACCCAAGGCTTCAACAGCGCGGAAGAAGTCGCACGCTATCAGGCGTTCATGGACGAAGTGGCGCAACTGGTAGCCGTGGAGTTCGGCGGCTCGCTGAAGGCGGAGCACGGCACCGGGCGCAACATGGCGCCCTTCGTCGAACTCGAATGGGGCAGTGACGCCTATCAGTTGATGTGGCAGCTCAAACGCCTGCTCGACCCCAACGGCATTCTCAATCCGGACGTGGTGCTCAGCGAAGATCCGCAGATCCACCTCAAGCACCTGAAACCGCTGCCGGCGGCCGACGAGATTGTGGATAAATGCATCGAGTGCGGTTTCTGCGAGCCGGTCTGCCCTTCCAAAGGCCTGACCTTGAGCCCGCGCCAGCGCATCGTGATCTGGCGCGATATCCAGGCGCGAAAACGCGCCGGAATCGACACCACCGAACTGGAAAAAGCCTACGAGTACCAAGGCATCGATACCTGCGCCGCGACCGGCTTGTGTGCGCAACGCTGCCCTGTAGGCATCAACACCGGCGAGCTGGTGAAAAAGCTTCGCGGCCGTCACGCCACGCATACGAAAACCGCCAACTTGATCGAAGGAAATTTCGCCACCACCCTGCAAGGTGCGCGTTTCACCCTGCACGTGGCCAACGGTGCGCGGATATTGTTGGGTGCACCACGCTTGGCGAAGCTTTCGGCCACCCTGACGCGACTGTCCAAAGGTCAGGTGCCGCTGTGGACCAGCGCGATGCCGCAGCCGGAAAAAGCCATTCGCTTCAGCCCGGCCGTGTCGGACGAACGCCCGCGCGTTGTGTATCTGGCAGCCTGCGTCTCGCGGGTGATGGGGCCGGCGGCGGGCGACAAGGAGCAGATGTCGCTGTACGACAAAACCCGTGGCCTGCTGGAAAAGGCCGGTTATCAAGTGGTGTTCCCTGACAATCTGGACAACCTCTGCTGCGGCCAGCCTTTCGCGTCCAAGGGCTATGCCGAACAGGCCGAGCACAAACGTCAGGAGCTGATCGGCGCGCTGCTCCAGGCCAGTCGCGGCGGGCTCGATCCGATCTATTGCGACACCAGCCCCTGCACGCTGCGGCTGGTGCAGGATGTGGGAAATGTTCGCCTGGATCTGTATGACCCTGTGCGATTCATCCGTACGCATCTGATGGACCGGCTCGAGTTCACCCCGCAGGAAGCACCGATTGCCGTTCACGTGACCTGCAGCACTCAGCACCTTGGGGAAAGCCAGGCGCTGATCGACCTGGCGCGCCAATGCAGCAAGAACGTGGTGATCCCGGAAGGCATTCACTGCTGCGGTTTCGCTGGCGACAAGGGTTTCACCACACCGGAGCTCAACAGCCATTCCCTGCGAACGCTCAAGGATGCGGTGCAACAGTGCAGCGAGGGGATTTCCACCAGCCGCACCTGTGAGATCGGTCTGACGCAACACGGTGGAATCGACTACCACGGTCTGGTGTATCTGGTGGACCGGGTAACCCGGGCCAAAGCCCCCGCAACCGCCCTCTGAAGAAAAATAGAACCCTTGCGAGCGACCGCAGTCCACAGAACAGGCCCCGAACAATCGGGGCTTGTCCTCCATTCGGTTGCCCGTCCTGACGGCCAGCGAAGTCTGGATCCCTCAGTTCAAGGAGATTCATATGAAACGTTCTGTACTGTTAGGTCTGTTCGTTACTGCCTCGATGATGGCGTCGGCTTCGTTCGCTGCCGACAAGCCCGCTGACCTGTGTGATGCCAATCTGCAAACCATCAACAACGCCAAGGCGCAGGCAATGGCCTCACCCGACCTGAATCAGCGGGTAGAAGCCAGTGTGCAAAAAGCCCAGGCACTCAAGGCCCAGGGCAAGATCGACGAATGCGTGGCTGAAACCCAGCAAACCATTCTGGAAATCCGCAAAACCAGCGGAACCAACAACTGATCGAAGCTCAGGCCAACCTTCGGGTTGGCCTTGTGAGCCGTTTGGCGTACACTGCGCAGGCTTGTTGCTCATAAGCCACACAGAGCGCCAGGCTCGGGGCCGTTTAGGATTCGACGCCGGTTGCGAAACTCTAGGTGCATGCCGACTTGGTAACAGAAGTCGTAAATCCACTGTTGCAACTACTTATAGTTGCCAATGACGACCAATACGGTGCTGCTCTCGCTGCTTAATTGCAGCTGACATGCACTCCTGGTACCTTCGGGTCCAGCAATCATCAGGGGATGTCTGTAAACCCAAAATGATTGTCATATAGAACAGAATCGCCGTGCAGTACGTTGTGGACGAAGCGGCTAAAACTTACACAACTCGCCCAAAGCACCCTGCCCGTCGGGTCGCTGAGGGTTAACTTAATAGACACGGCTACGCATGTAGTACCGACAGCGGAGTACTGGCGGACGGGGGTTCAAATCCCCCCGGCTCCACCAACTCAACAAAAAAGACGTCTTCGGACGTCTTTTTTTGTGTCTGCGATTCGGTGCTGATTTTGGAAATTTAAAAATCAGCACCTGCTTTTTTGGCCAGCGAGGCTTTTTACGCAGGCATGTAAAAATAGCTCAACGGCACCAATCGCTTGGTCTCCGGATCAGTAGCCGGGTAATGAGCCATCAACGTGCGAGCCAGTTCATCCAGCGTCCACATTGTCAGATGGACATGGGCTCTCTCTCCCTCATAAAGCGCCTCCTTGGTGAACCCGCCAGTGCTGACATACAGCCCGCGATCATCCTTGTGCCTACCGCCCAAGAAGCTACGAATCTCACTACTCCCCATCCGGGCATTTCGATGTTTAACCTCCACAACAATGCGTGGCGGCTCAAACCCAAAACCATCAGGGGAAGCGATGATGTCTTTCCCCCTATCAGCACCGGCCGGTGAAACGAGCGTCTTGTAACCCATTGCTCGCAAGATTCCAGCTACCAGCTCCTGCATTTCAGCCCAATCCAGGCTGTTGATTTGATCCTTGATCCGCTCGAAGGCAATCTCCTGAACACCCTTCAACGGGTCTTCCAGGGCCTCTGGGTCTTCAATAGGATCTTTCGGCATAGCGGAGACGTTTTTACCAGTAGCGAGGGCCAGCAATTCCTTCTGAGCATCCTCTGCAACATTAAATACGGTTAGCGTAGATCCCAGACTGTTTCTGCTCGCGCCAGTGAGCTTGTCGCGATCAACCTCCTGCGGGAACCACTCAACAGACCTGGTTAAAGACATCCCATCATCCGCCAGATCTGGGCGAAGCTGGCATTCACCGGTGAAGCGACCGACCAGATACGTTCGGTTCGCGGGAGAATACGTAACGACCGTATCGCCAATGCTGATTTCGTTAACGAAGCGAAATACCTGTGAAGCACCAGATACGGCACTCCCGTCCTTAATCCCTGGCTGAAGGTCTTTATAGGCTTGAATCAATGCCTTCCGAGAAACGCCGGGCTTGGCCTCTGGGGCTAGTTGAGCCCAACCAATCGCCGCCATATTGCGATCCCTGAAATCGTCATAGAGACGGCCGCCGTCACCTCGGATCATCCACATCGCTGGCATGCTGACACTCGTTATTTCCATGAATTCGAGGTGAGAATGTAGCAATGGTGAGCGTTTGTGTGAACGAAAAGCACGACTATAGCGGCCAGATAATGCCATAGCTGTGCCGGTCGTCTTAGTATCGTGGCCATGCTCCGGAATGAGGGCGTCGAGGTGGGACACTTCTAGATCAGAGGTTTAATGAAGAGGCAGAGGTTGATCAGCAGAAGTCGGTTCTCATGTGTGTAAGAAAGTCCCGGCTGAATGCCCGGAACTCCCGACCTCCTCGATCAGCAGTACGCCGTGGCAACACCGAACACTACTTAGTCCGCTGACATCACCTATATCTGGGCAAAGGGCCACTGGAGACGGATGCATGGCTGGGCGATATCGATCTGGTCATCCAAACGCTCGACAGGGCTTATGAAATGCGTCGCAGGCCAAGAGACATCCTGTTTCAATCAGGGAAGCCAATACGGCAGGCGTAATCGACGCCAGCAACTGTGGCGCTATCGGATGACCCAAAGCATGAGCAGACCGGGAAAACTGCTACTCCCTACCGATAGAGCAGCTGTTTCGTAGCCTGAAAAAGGTTTTGACTGAGCAGGACATAGGTGTCGATACCTCATAACTGGCCACGGCCTTATCCGCACAACGGTTTCGTGCCACTGGCGGCTGCGGTAATTGTTGACATCCAATTTAGGGATGGGTGCCAACCCTAACAGGCCGCCCATTAAATTTGCCCTCCAACCCCCTTGAATTTATCGACAAAAATAGCAACTTTGCGAAAGACCCTTTGTTTTTTTGCCAAGTAAGCCGGATTAAGTGGACTCATCTTAGGCAAAACGGAACTGAGCTCAGTTCCATTATCGCTAGCAAACTCCCGCTTCAGTGAAGTGGCGATGTAGCGCTTAGCCGCCACTTCATTCAACTCCTCATCGCTGACCAGCTCTTGGGCCTCGCGCCGCTGCTCTGATTGGGCGAAAGTGAAAAAAGCATCGATCACGCTAGCCTTGTCATCAATTCGATCCAAATCGGTCTGGTTGATGAAATCCACCACCAGGCTTTCTTTGGCTCGGTTGCCCAGGCTAGCTCGAATTACCCGGCGCATCTCCTCGACCAGTACCGCCTTATCCTTGACCTTCTTATTCTTCTCGAAGATGAGCTCAAGGATGTAATCCAGATTGATTTCCTGAGACTTGAGCAGGTCCACTTCGAAAACCACATCGTCCCAATCGATAGTGGACTCGCTTGCTTCGTTGCCCGCTTTCTCGCGCCTCAGCCAATCGCGGATGTCGTTGTAGGTGGAGCGATAGTCCTGCACCTTACGCTCGGCAGGCAGGCGGATGGTCTGCAGCTCGGTTAGCTTCTCGTCATCCAGGTGATGTTCGAGCTTAAATGCTTCCAGGGCCTGCGAATCGCTGATATCGACTGTTTGCAACGCCTTCAGTGCCGCAAACTCGTCGTAGTTCTGCAGCACGTTCTCCACTCGTAGGTACTCGCCGAATAACTTGGCGAAGTCTTTCCTCTCCGATTCCTTGATGATATTGGCAGGGTCGGGAAAACGTTGCTCCAGCTCCGTCACCACATCCATGAACCCACGCCGCGCCTCACCGGTTAGCGCGTCGGTAAAGCCATCCATGTACTCTTTGTAACTTTTTTCCAAAACCACGTTACGCGTGTTCTTGTCGCCGAACAGCGTGATGGCCTCGACCGTAGCCTGCTCCAGATCGCGAAAAGTGACGATATTGCCGAAAGTCTTGGTGGCATCGAAGATGCGGTTGGTGCGTGAATAGGCCTGAATCAGGCCGTGATAGCGCAAGTTTTTGTCGACGAACAGCGTGTTCAGCGTTGGCGCATCGAAGCCAGTTAAGAACATACCGACCACGATCAGCAGGTCGATGTCCTGATTTTTTACCCGCTTGGCCAGGTCGCGGTAGTAGTTCTGGAAGCCTTTGCTGTCCACGCCGAACTTGCTGTTGAACAGCGCGTTGTAATCAGCAATCGCCGCACTTAAGAATTCTTTAGCGGTGCTATCCATAGCCGACACGTCGAAGCTCTCATCGACGATGTCGCCAATAGCGTTCTGTTCTTCATTGGGGGCGAAGGAAAAAATGGTGGCGATGCGCAGCGGCTTTTCGCTGCCTTCCTGCAGCTTTTGCAACGTTTCGTAGTACGCCTTGGCGGCATCGACGCTGCTCACCGCGAACATGGCATTGAAGCCCTTGTTTGCTCCCTGTAATCGATGGGTCTTCTGTCGAAAATGCGTGAGCAGATATTGCGAAATTTCTCGGATGCGTGTGGGGTGGAGCAACGCCTGGCGGTTCTCTGCGGCGCTGAGCTTCTTCTCGTCCTGTTCGGTTTCCAGAGCCTTGAACTGTGGGCGGACATCGTTGTAGTCCACCTTGAATTTGAGCACCTTGTCGTCACGGATGGCATCGGTGATTACATAGGAATGCAGCTCGCGGCCAAAAACGCTGGAGGTTGTATCAGCGCCCAGCGCATTTTTTGGGAAAATCGGCGTACCGGTGAAGCCAAACTGATAGAAGCGCTTGAACTTCTTCTTCAGATTCTTCTGCGCCTCTCCAAACTGGCTACGGTGGCACTCGTCGAAGATGAAAACCACTTGCTGGTGGAACACCGGCAGGTCGACTTCGCTCTTCATCAGGTTATTCAGTTTCTGGATGGTCGTGACGATGATCTTGTTGTCGTCCTTATCCAGATTGCGCTTAAGGCCCGCCGTGCTCTCCGAGCCATTGACGCTGTCGGGTGAAAAACGCTGGTACTCCTTCATCGTCTGGTAATCCAGATCCTTTCGATCTACCACAAAGAACACTTTGTCGATGAATTCCAGCTCGGTGGCAAGGCGTGCAGCCTTGAAGCTGGTCAGCGTCTTACCCGAGCCTGTAGTGTGCCAGATATAACCACCGCCCTCGGTGCTGTTCCAGCGTTTGGCCTGCCAGGCACTGCGAATCTTCCATAGGATGCGCTCGGTAGCGGCAATCTGGTACGGGCGCATCACCAACAGGGTGCTGTTGACGTCGAAGACCGAATAGGTGAGTAGTACATCGAGCAGAGTGCGTTTCTGGAAGAAGGTCGCGGTAAAGTCCTTCAGATCCTTAATCGGACTGTTGTCTGCCTGCGCCCAGTTCATGGTGAAGTCGAAACAGTGTTTGTTGCGCTGCGTGGTGTTGGCGAAGTAGCGCGTATCGGTGCCATTGGAAATCACGAACAGCTGCAGATACCTGAACAGCGAATGTTCAGTGTTGAAGCTCTCCTTGCTGTAGCGATGCACCTGATTGAAAGCTTCGCGGATCGCCACGCCACGCTTCTTCAGCTCCACCTGCACCAGTGGCAAGCCGTTAACCAGAATTGTTACGTCGTAGCGGTTGGCATGACTGCCTGTCTGCTCGAACTGCTTGATGACCTGCACCTTGTTGCGGGCCAAGTTCTTCTTGTCCAGCAGGTAGATATTCTGGATGCGCCCGTCATCGAACACGAAGTCATACACGTGGTCGTCGTGGACTTTACGGGTCTTGTCGAGGATGCTTTCGCTGGGATTGTCCAACCAGCTTTCCACGAAGCGCACCCACTCAAGGTCGGAAAATTCGACGCTGTTCAGCGCCTGCAACTGTGTGCGCACATTGGCCAGCAGTGCCGGCACCGTCTTCAACCCGGTGGAATGCTCATAGCCTTGATTGACCAAATCCTGGATGAACTCACGCTCCAAATCACCTTCGCTCTGGTAGCTCTCTGCAACTTTCCATTCTCTGGCGTACTTGTCGAGCACGATGAAGGTGTTGGACTCGGCGATAGTCTTGTAATCAGTCATTGCTTAGGGTCTCCCCATGTCCCTGTGCGAGTTCGCTTTCAATTTCCTCCACTGTGGGCAATTGCGACTGCACGGCCAGCGGAATGTCCTTGATGATGAATGAGCTTACGCCCATGCGCTCAAAAATCTGGCGCCTCCTCTTCCTGTTGCCAATAGCCATAGTTGGCCAGCAGATGGTCCAACAGCAACTTGACCGTCTGCTTCTCCTGCGGGGTTGGCTCGGTGACGCTCTCGTTGGACAGCGTGCTGTGGCTGGTGAACTGCATGATTCGGTTCAGGTAGGCCTGCTTGTTGTCAGGCAAAAGCCCCGACCATTGCGGATAACCCAGAAAACTGGCGGTCTTTTCGTAGAGATTGCGCAGCAGGGTGAAGTGATAGCGCTGTACCTCGCCAGCAGCTATCGCCTGTTCGAGGGTCTGCCGCAGATGGAGGTGGTAAGAAAAGCTCTTGTTGGAGTCGCCATACTTGACGCCCAGATCAAAACTACCGTCATCGAGACGGCCCAGTAAATAGCAGCCCTCTCTCTTGCCACCTTTGCTAAGTCCAAGTTCGTTATGCAGCACGTTGTAAAACAGCGGGCTGTGGGTGGTGATGACGAACTTCAGGTCCGAGGGACTGGTCTTGATCAACCCTGCCAGATTGACCGCCAATTCGATGAGATGATTTTCATCCAACGAACTCACCGGATCGTCAATGAATACGTACTCCAACTGATCAAACTCCCGCGTCTCACGGTCCTCCGGCTCAGGCACATTACGCGTGCTGATGACTTGGTCCAGCAAAGTGTAAAAAATGCTCCAGATGAAATTGCTTTCTTCACCCTTGGAGATCTTGAGGTTTCCTGAACGCTCGTCGTTGCCGCGCTCTAATGAAAAAGTGACCTCCGAAAGATCTTCGCTGAAATGCGGAGTCAGTTTGTCGCTAGTGTAATGCTGGAAATAGCGGACGATATTGCCGTCCTGCCCTAGATCCCGAAGAACGCCAAGCAGCCAATTCGTGAACGAGTTGGGCTGGATTCGCAACCTAGGTTCAGCATCCAGCGCCAAATCGTTATCCCAATAGAACAGATCCTCGGTAAAGGCGCTGTAGTACAAAATTTTACTGCGGGTCAACACTGGCGTATCGGAAGCCTCCTCATCGTCATTCCTTTCTAACACTCTCTGCTTGAACTCACGTGAAAGCCGCGTCTTGCCCGTGCCGTTAAAGGCATAGATCAATTGCACCTTCTTGTTCGCGTCTTTCAGCTCTTGGGCAACCTCAGTCAGTGTCTTGCTCATTTCAGACCGCCACCTCTTCCGGCTTGGGGAAGCTCAGTAACAGGTCACGGTAGTACTTACACTGCTTCTGGCGTAGCTCAATCTCGTGGGACAAAGCTTCGCTAATTGCGTCGGTCAAAGCGTCGAATTTATCGAGAGTCGCAACGATACGAGCTTGTTCTACAAGTGATGGAAAAGGCAGCCTCAACTGCTCAAAAGTTTCAAGATTAATGTTACTTTGCGCGCTACTTCTTTCCTTCCCTTTCTGCTCAAGCGCACCCTTAGCTGCCTGAAGAACAAACTCAACGTATGCGGAGCTAGTTTTACTAGGATCAGCAACAAAGCCAATAACACTATCAGGAAAGCAAGCATCAAACCCTAATATTGAAGTTTCCGCAATGTTAGCTGCAATTGTGATACACAGAGTACCCTTAGGCCACAACTTGCTTTGCTTTAATCCGAGCTCGCTATATGTTTGCTCGTAACTTGTGATAATCCGTGCCGCCCCCCTGATATCACCAGTTTGTATAAACGGTATATTACCCCCATACAGCTTTCCGTCATTTCTCGGACGATGTTTAGATCTGCCCCGGCCAAAATCAAGCGACATCTCGGGCAAGGTCCTCCACTCCACTTCCTCGGTTTCAAAACTTAACAACTTCTCGAGATAGTAGTTGTATTGTTTTTTACGGACGCGAAGCTCGGAAGTAAGCTCGGCGGCAAGCTCGGCGGCAAGCTCGGTGAAAGTGTCCAGTATTCGGACGATTTCGGACTGGATTTCTAGCGATTTTTTGGGATTATCTGGGCAGGGGATGGGAATCCGAATCTTTGCCATATCGGTAGCAGATACGTCAATTACTTTTGTTCCCTTTGCATATCTTCTTTTCTCACCAGAAAACTTACTCGTCTGGGTGAAATGGGCAAAATACTTCCCCAACAAGCAATTGCCAGGCCTCAAGATAGTTGCATGACCTCCCGTGACGGCCTGTTGTTCTCCAAGATAAACAAGAGCCTTCCCAACATCTTCAAGATTCTCGCTTGTATTGGTAATTATCACATCTCCCTGATTGACTTTTCTTAGTTGCCTAGCCAAATCAGGTGATACAAACGACTTCGTTTTTGACGTGGATAAACCGTAATAAGTGTAGATTTGACCATAGTGAATAGCCGGCACCCCTGTTTCGGTGAAATCCTTTTTTTGCAGGCCGCTGCCCCTAAATAACTGGCCGAGTTCGCCTAGCGCCTTCCACTCCACCACCACCCCATTAAGCAGGCTGTCGATGAAACTAATGTTGCTCATACCTCAGCTTCCCCACCTTCAATCTCTGCAACGACTGCATCAATCTCATTCCGAAGCTGGGAGATCTGGGCAACCGTCTTTTTCAGCTCGACATTGAGCTGGGCAATATTCACCACTACACGAGTATCCTTGGCTTTTACATAATTACTAACCGACAGGTTATAATCATTGACGGCCAACTTTTCCAACGGCACTGACTGCGCGAAGTGTTCGACATTCTCTTTGCTATCGAACACCTGCATGATGCGCTCGATATGAACGTCTTCCAGCAAGTTGTTATTGATGCCCTTCTTGAACAGCGTGCTTGCGTCGATGAACTGGGTCGTGGTGTCGGTCTTGTTTCTCGCCAGCACCAGAATGTTCACGGCGATGGTGGTGCCGAAGAACAAGTTGGGCGCTAGCGAGATCACCGTTTCCACATAGTTGTTGTCCACTAGGTATTGGCGGATCTTCTGCTCGGCGCCGCGCCGGTAGAAAATGCCGGGAAAGCAGACGATGGCCGCGCGTCCCTTGCCAGACAGGTAACTCAAAGCATGCAGCACAAAGGCGAAGTCGGCTTTGGATTTGGGTGCCAGCACGCCGGCTGGGGCAAAACGGTCGTCATTGATCAACGTCGGGTCGTCGTCGCCGATCCACTTCACCGAATAGGGCGGATTGGAGACGATGGCGTCGAAGGGTTTGTCGTCCCCGAAGTGCGGGGCGCGCAGCGTATCGCCGAGCTGGATGTTGAACTTGTCATAGTTGATGTTGTGCAGAAACATGTTCATCCGCGCCAGGTTGTAGGTAGTGTGATTTACCTCCTGACCGAAAAATCCATCCTCAATGACATGAGCATCGAAGTGTTTTTTGGCTTGCAGCAGCAGCGAGCCGGAGCCGCACGCCGGGTCGTAGATTTTGTTGACGCTGGTCTGCTTGTGCATCGCCAACTGGGCGATCAGCTTGGACACATGCTGCGGTGTAAAGAATTCGCCGCCGGATTTGCCGGCATTGGCCGCGTAGTTGGAGATGAGGAACTCGTACGCGTCGCCGAACAGGTCGATGTGACTGGCATCGAAGCTGCCGAACTCCAGCTTGCTCACTCCCTTGAGCACATCCGCCAAGCGCTTGTTCTTGTCAGCGACGGTATTGCCTAGGCGGTTACTGGTTGTATCGAAATCGGCGAACAAGCCCTTTATGTCCTGTTCGGAGGCGTAGCCGTTGGCCGAGCTCTCAATGGCGGCAAAGATGCGCGCCAGATCAGTATTCAGGCTGTCGTTGCTGCTGGCCTTGGCGACCACGTTGCTGAATAGCTGGCTAGGGGCTATGAAATAGCCTTTGGTCCTGATGGCGTCATCTTTGGCGGAGGTGATCAGCGGGTCATCATCCTCCATTTCCGCGTAATTGACTGTGCTGTCGCCACCGGTGATGTAGTCGACGAAGTTCTCGCTAATGAAGCGGTAGAACAGGGTGCCGAGCACGTATTGCTTAAAGTCCCAGCCATCGACGGCGCCACGCACGTCATTGGCGATGGCCCAGATCTGACGTTGTAGGGCGGAACGTTGTTGGGCACTGGTCATACTGCTTATCCTGTTTCAATGCGATTTCCATGATCATTCCAAAGCATTCGGATCTGACCTGAATCATGTTATATGCGTGTCGAGCCGACGTTGGCACAAGGATGGTCATTCTATGTGCTCCCTTCAATTAGATATACTGCCGTGAGCCTTCTTCGCACCCTACAATCAATAACATACTCACAAAAACACGCTGACTTTTGCGGCTTGATGCCACAGTGAAACCGCCTGCCGTGTGGATGAATGCCGAAACCGCTTCTCTTGCTCTTTCCACTGCCAGTGTGAGGATCTGCCCTATGAGGTTGGGTGGGGGTTGCTCGATATTTCGTACTCAGCCCCAGTTTGTGCACGTCGCAAACCTGGGCGAGTTAATCCAGATGAGACTTTCTCAAGATCATTTTTGGTGTCGATCTTCGTTTTAACGATAAATTCCAAGACGTCACCCGACACCGCACATCTGAAGGCACCTGCGAAAAGTTGCTCCCCTTCTGTGTTGAAGCTGACTGAATGTTTACTTGGCCAAGGTGCCTGCTGATCGAGCTAGGGGCAGATCGCGGAGGTGGACATACGTATCGCAACATTGAATGTGCCTGCGTGTGGGGACATCGTACGCGCAGGGGCAAACCAACAGCACGACCTTTTGCTTGATAGATTCGATCCCGATTCCTTTTTGGGGAAGAAGTTAAAAATCGCAGTCCATCGAAAGCCAGACCACCCAGCATTCCACCTAATACCCAAAAATATTTACCAATAAATGATTAACTAGTAAAAAACATATAGATAACGACTTTTTTCAAATTACCCCGTCCCACCAACTCACAAACGACAAGACCCACCCAGTGCGGGCCCTGTCGCATCTACACTTCCGTATCCGAACAACACCTCCACCCAACGTCCTAGGAAATTTCCCGCAACCCGCGTCGACTTTCATGAACTGGTTCAAGATGCTTCCAAACGCTAGTCTTCGCGCTCCGCTGCAACCCGGCAGATGGTTTACCAAAGGGATTCGCCGGGAGCCTGAAACCATGGAGCCTCGTCATGAAAAAAGACAACCCAAGCCTGCCTGATCAAACACCGTCTCACGAGTCCGAATCGAAAGAACCCGCTGTGCTTGCCCAGCCTCAGGAATACGTGAGAAAGCCGCGTCGCACCCTGCCTTTCAACGAGATTTTCTCCGTGCGCACCGACGTGGACACGGCCACTCTGCTGACCCATGCCTGCGAAACCCTGGCGGCGCTCAACATGATGACGGCGAACATCGCCGATGATTTCACAGGCTCTCAGCGCAGCCGGTTGCTGGCGATACGGCAGCTGTCGATCATGACCGAAATGCTGGTCAATCGCGCCGTGGAGAACCTTGACCCGGTGAATCTGATGCCCCGTACGACGGCACCTGTCGTTCACTGAAAAACGACCGCTCGTCGATGACGCAAGTCGTTCATCGACATGAACTTTTCTTCACCCCGGCGGCGGTGATGGCCGTGTACATTGGCCTCGCTCATTCAAGAAACTACGGTTCGCCCGCGCTCCTGCGGGCTTTTTTTTGCCTGCGTTTTGCCTGGCAGGCGATAGACGCAGGTGTCTTGCTCGCCGTGCCGTTCCGATTGCCGGGCCCTTGGGTGGATCCTGATCAACACAAACCCGACAGCCTCGGCCAGACGCCGGCTTCGCGCATTGGCAGAGGACGCCGTCAGGTAAAAGGTGAATTCAGGAAGGTTGTTGAGCAGGTGCGTGAGGGCGGCGCGCATGTAGCCCTTGCCCGATTGCTCGGTGTTGGCCCAATAGCCCACGACGTAACGGTTGCGCGGGCGGGGCTTGAGTCCGATGCAACCGATCAGCGCTTGCCCGTCTTCGGTAACGATCAGCCATCGTCGCTCGCCGGTTTCACTGTTGAACTCTTTTCGGGCCTTCAGCAGGAACTCGAGCGCCTGCTCCGCGTTGGTGTACTCACGGGGCCAGGGCAGAAATTCCGAATGATCGAGGTAGCTGGCGTTCAGCGCCTGCTGAAACAACAAATAAAACGCCGGATCCGCCGGTATCAGTCGCAGCGACTGCTCCCCCGCCTTGAATGCCCATTCCATCATGTCCTCCTTGAACGACGAATCTCATAACCGGATGTGAAGTGAATCAGGGAAATTTATAGTGCTCTGCGTTAGGCGATCCAGTTGTGTTTTCCGTCCGGCCGGACAATTCTGTCAATCATCCCCTGCCTCCGGAGCACCCGATGCCGCTGCTGACCCTGCCCTGTCAACGCCTGACGCTCGCGGTACTCGACCCGGATCAGGCGCCTCCGGAAAGCGATTTCTATCAACGCAACCTGCGCCACCTCGCACCGTGGTCACCGATCCGCACCACCGACTATTTCTCCACCGAACAGATCCGCCGACGCCTTGAAATACAGGCCAGCGCCTTCGAAGCCGGGCTGGCGGTGCATATGGCGTTGCTGACCCCGGATGGCGAGCAGATGATCGGCGCCTGCAATTTCAGCGGGATCATCCGCGGTGCGTTTCAAGCGTGTTATCTGGGTTATCACATCGACGAAGCGCATCAGGGCAAGGGGTTGATGCAGGAAGCGCTGGAGGCGGCCATCGCTTATATGTTCGAGACCCAGAACCTGCACCGGATCATGGCCAACTACATTCCCGGCAATGAACGTAGCGCCCGGTTGCTGGAGCGCCTTGGATTCGAGCGTGAAGGCTATGCCAAGGCGTACCTGAACATTGCCGGGCGCTGGCAGGATCATGTGCTGACGGCGCGGGTCAATCCGCGTTTCGAAACGTCGGAGCAACGCTGGTCGCGACCGCTGTCCTGACGTTCACAAATTATTAAGGAATGGCCGCGTAAGCTCGGGTTTCCGCTCACTTCCGGTTGCCTGAACCCATGTCGCGTGCCGCCTCTTCCCTGCTTCTGCTTGCCGCTCTGCTGTTCTTTTTCGCCCTCGGCAGCCATCAACTGCAAGGTTCCACCGAGGCCCGGGTTGCGGGCATTGCGATGGAGATGCACCTGGACAACGACTGGGTGACGCCGCGTCTGTTCGGCGAGCCCTTTCTGGAAAAACCGCCCCTGAGCCTGTGGCTGGACGCCGGCGCCCTGCGGGTTTTCGGCGTCTCACCCTGGGCGGTGCGACTGGCGTCGGCGGTGGCCGGGTTGCTCAGCGTAATGCTGCTGTACGCCATGTTGCGTCGCTTCGAACGTCCGAAGGCCATCGCCTGGACGGCGGGGATTCTGCTGGCGACCATGGCCAGTTACTGGAGCAACGTGCGCGGGGTCGGCGAGGATGCGTTGCTCGCCCTCGGCGTGACCACGGCATTGTTGGCGTTCTTCCAGGCGCAGCGAGAATCAACCTTCGGCAATTCGTTGCTGTTTGCCGTCGGGATTGCCATCGCCACGCTGAGCAAAGGCGTGCTCGGCCTGGCGATGCCGGGCGTGGTGATTTTCGCTTATCTGCTGGCCGACAATCTGATGGACAAGCGCTTCAAACTGACCGAGTGGTTGCGGCCCGGTTTGTTGACAGCGCTCGGTCTGATCCCGCTGATGATATGGCTCGCCGTGCTCTATCAGCGCGGCGGCGTCCAGGCGGTCAGCGAAGTGTTGCTGACCAACAGCGTAGGACGTTTCAGCGGATCGTTCGTCGAAGCCGGGCACTACGAGCCGTTTTACTACTACCTCGCCAAGCTGCCGCAGGCGTTCCTGCCCTGGAACATTCTGGTGTACCTGGGCCTGTGGCATTTTCGCAAGGAACTGAAGGCCAACCGGTACCTGCTGTTCTTCAGCCTGTGGATCATCGCGCAGTTCATCCTGCTGACCCTGGCCTCGAGCAAACGCACGGTTTACCTGATGTCGATGACGCCCGCAGCGGCAGTGATTGCAGCGGAATATGCGGGCGTGCTGTTCGACAAGTTGAAGGATCACAGGAATGGTTTTGTCGGACGAATCGCCCGTCATCGTCAGCCACTGGCGGCGGGGATACTGACGGTGGTCATCGCCAGCTATCTAGGCGCCGCGCAATGGGCACTGCCCAACGCCGATAAACACTTGTCGTTCCTGCCGCTGACCGAACACATTCAGGCCCTGCAGGCGAGCGGCAATCAGGTCGCGCTGTTTCAAGCCAACGAACGGGTCGGCGGCGCCAGCGTGTTCTACACCCAAAGCGTCCTGAAGGGCCTGGACACCGATGCACAGCTACGGGAATTTCTCAGTGCATCGCCATCGCACATCGCCGTGATGTCGGGAGACAGCGAACCCGCCGCACCGCTGAAAGTCCACAAGACCATGATGGTCGGACGCCAGGCGTATTACTTCGTGGGCTATTGAAACCACAGCAGCACAAACGAAAAACCCGCCGGTGATGGCGGGTTTTTCATTTCACCGGCGAGGACTTAGAGAGAAACCTCAGGCTGTGCGCCGAACACCTTTCGCTCACGCTTGCTCAACACCGGCAATTCCAGACGAGCCCGCCCGTAAAACGCCAGCGCCGTCAGCAAACACGCCAGCCACACGAAGATGCCGGCCCAGAACGTATGGGACATGTAGTGCCAGCCCTGTAGGACTCGCGTAGTGCCGTAGACAAAACCGAGCAGCAGCGAGCCCCACAACAACGCGCTGGAGAAACGCCACTGGTAACGACGCGCCACGAAATACAGCGCCAGCATGGTGAAACCACCGGAAGCATGACCGCCCGGCCAGCAACGTCCTTCACCCGCTTCGTGGAACAGCTGGAAATTGTTGTACCACTCGATGTGCGGCATCTTTCCGCCGTACAACGTGGTCTCGATCGGGCAGTAGACGCTGGTGTGTGCCTTGAGGAAATGGATCACCCCGGTGCAGACCGCGAAAGCCACCACCACAAACAGAAAATCCCTACGGTGATCGGCGGCAAAGCGTAGCATCGGCGCGACTTTGCTGCGCTCGAGAAACCCGCCCAGACGCGGATGCTTTTGCGGTTTCAGCAGCGGCCAGACAAACGACAACATCGCGCCGATCAAGGCGATTTCCGCCGTCCAGTTCGGAATGATCCGCGCCCACTTGTGGGTCAGTTTTTCAAAGAAGTGAATCTTGTCGAGCGGAAAGGTGTGGGTCAGTGGATCGAACAGCAAATTGCTGAAAGCGATGTCGATGTTGGTCATGTCGAACATCAGAAAAACCACAGCTGCGCAGAGCAGCGGGATGCCGAAGTTGTAAGCGTAAAAGCGGGATTTCATCGGGTGGTCACCGTGCGCCAGTCGGAGGCTTCAATGAAGCCGAGCATCTGTGGGGCCGCCGGGCTGGCGGCGGAAACAAACAGCGATGCGCCGTACCCGAGGGTCGAGGCCGGCACCTTGAGGTCTTTTTCCAGCTGCGCCATGCATTCGCTGTGGGTCACCAGAATCAGGTTGCGTCCCGGGACTTTGTGCGCGAGCGCGTCCTGCAGCATCCGGCCCTTGCAACTGATCAGCCAGTCTTCGCCGGTCGCCGCCTTGTTGAACATGTAGCCGGCGGTCTGCACGGTGCGCATCATCGGGCTGTTGTAGACGTCAGCCTTGTCCAGACCCAACTGCTCGAACTGCGCGCCGACGCTCACCGCGACACTGCGCGAACGGTCGGTGATGCCATCGTGGCCGCTCAGGCAAGCGGCTTTCGAGTGGTCGCAGCGCTCGACGTGCCGCACCAGCACGATGATGTCGCCTTTGTTCCAGCCCTCCTTCAGCGCCTGCGCCCCGGCCACATTGCCATGGGCAAGGTCAGGCACCGCCGCCGGTGCCAGCAGCCAGAGGGTCAAAGGGATCACCAGCACCGAGGCCGCCAAGACCACCCAGGTGTTTCGAAAACGGGCCAGACCGCTCAGATCAATCGAGCGCTTTACGCCGAACAGACTCAGTCGCAATTCCACAAAAAGCCGCCATCACTTGTCATTCGATGCGGCGAGGTTAGAGAGCACGGCGTGGGCAGGCAGTGAAACTCATGTGAAAAAAGTCTTGTGAGTGCCTGTTACAAATTCCGTAGGACAAAATCCTTTCAGCTATCGGATTTGCGGCCGATACAGTCCTGCTTACACCCTTGCTGGCGCAAAAAAACAACAATCTTCCAGCCTGACCGACGATCAAGACGCACAACGTTTTTCTGGAGGATTTTTGATGAATAGCTGGTTCGGCAACATCAGCGTGAACTTGAAACTGGGGCTCGGATTCGGCCTCGTCCTGGCCCTGACCTGCATCCTGGCGCTCACTGGCTGGACCAGTCTGGGCGGCCTGATTGACCGCAGCAACTGGATGAGCGACATCACCCAGCTCAACGCTGGCCTGACCAAACTGCGCGTGGTGCGCCTGCAATACATGCTGACCAACGGCGATGAAACCGCCGCGCAGAACGTGCAGACCACCCTTGACGGGTTCGCCGCCCAACAGCAGAAGCTGATCAGCAGCTTCAAGAGCCCGGAAAACGTCAAGCTGCTCAAGGAGCAGGCGGCGACCATCGCCGAGTACCAGACGTCCCTGAACAAAATGCGTAACGCCTACCGCACCGGCAACACGGCGCGCGACTCGATGGCCTCCAGTGCCGCGACGGCCTACGGCCTGATCGAAGCGCTGAGCAACCGCGTCCAGCAAATGCCGCTGAGCGATGAGCGTTTCGAGCAGTTCCAGGCCGTCACCGCCGCCAAGGAAGCGTTCATCCTGGCGCGCTACGAAGTGCGCGGCTACACCGCCACCGCCAACGCCGAGACCGAGCAGAAAGCCGTCGGCCAACTGGACGTGGCCATCGCCAGCCTCAAGCCACTGAACATGCATTTCGCCAGCACCCAACAGGACGCTCTGCGTCAGCTGGAAACCGCACTGACCAACTACCGCAGCGCCTTGCAGGCCTTCAAGAACGCCAACACCGATGCGGTGCAGGCGCGCAAGGAAATGACCGATCAGGGCGCGACCATCGTGACCCTGAGCGAGCAGCTGTATCAGATCCAGCTCGATCGCCGTGATGCAGAAAGCGCCCAGGCCCGCACCCTGCAACTGATCAGCACCCTGCTGGCGTTGCTGGTGGGCATCATCGCTGCCTTCATCATCACTCGTCAGATCACCCGTCCGCTGCAGGAAACCATGGCCGTGGTCGACCGCATCGCCAGCGGCGACCTGAGCCAGAACGTGATCGTCACCCGCCGCGACGAACTCGGCGTGCTGCAACAAGGCATCGCCCGCATGGGCGTGACCCTGCGCGACCTGATCAGCGGCATCCGCGACGGTGTGACCCAGATCGCCAGCGCCGCCGAAGAACTGTCCGCCGTCACCGAACAGACCAGCGCCGGCGTGAACAGCCAGAAGGTCGAGACCGATCAGGTGGCCACCGCGATGCACGAGATGACTGCCACCGTGCAGGAAGTCGCGCGCAACGCCGAAGAAGCTTCGCAAGCCGCAGCCGCCGCTGACGGCGAAGCCCGCGAAGGCGACAAAGTGGTGAACGAAGCCATCGCCCAGATCGAGCGTCTGGCCAGCGAAGTGGTGCGTTCCACCGAAGCCATGAGCGTGCTGCAACAGGAAAGCGACAAGATCGGCAGCGTCATGGACGTGATCAAGGCCGTGGCCGAACAGACCAACCTGCTGGCCCTCAACGCCGCCATCGAAGCCGCCCGTGCCGGTGAAGCCGGTCGCGGTTTTGCCGTGGTCGCCGACGAAGTCCGTGGCCTGGCCCAGCGCACGCAGAAATCCACCGAGGAAATCGAAGGCCTGGTGGCCGGTCTGCAAAACGGCACTCAGCAAGTGGCTGCCGTGATGAACAACAGCCGCGCCCTGACCGACAGCAGCGTCGCCCTGACCCGCAAGGCCGGCGACTCGCTGGAAAACATCACCCGCACGGTGTCGAACATCCAGTCGATGAACCAGCAGATCGCCGCTGCCGCCGAACAGCAAAGCGCCGTGGCCGAAGAAATCAGCCGCAGCATCATCAACGTCCGTGACGTGTCGGAACAGACCGCGGCGGCGAGTGATGAGACCGCCAAATCCAGCGTTGAACTGGCGCGGTTGGGTGGGCAGTTGCAGCAGATGGTGAGTCATTTCCGCGTCTGATCACCCCTTTTACCCCGCTGGCAACGGCGGGGTTTCGGGTTTCAAATGGCAAAGCCCAAGCCGCAAAGTCGCACTCAGCCACGGGGCGATCGGAATCCTACAGGTCTGCGGACTCTTTCACCTTTCCGACAGCGACGCATCCACCTCCATGTGACGGTCTGGCTGACAGCTTTCCACTTTGGCCACGCAGTAACGTCGATAGCTCCAACTCAAGGAGCTCCTCGGCATGAACGACAATTCGTTACTCAAGACTCTGATCGAGAAATACAGTCTCAACAACACGGTTGAGTCCCTAGCGTTGTTCAAAAAACTGGGGATCACCTCGGTATTTGATATCAGCGGATTGACCGAAGCCGACTTCAAGGATCGCGTAAGTAATGCGATCAAAAAACCCGACGATGCGCTAGAGGTTGCGCTAAAGGAGGATTTTTCCAAAGTCCGACTCGGGCAGCTCTACGACAATGCCAAATGCCTGGCCGCCCAGATCAGCCAACTCTATCGGGAGAAACAGAGTTCAGGCGGCACGATTCAGGATCATTGGCATCTCCATGGCATTCGGGGTTTGAAGGGACATGGCCCGACCTACACCAATCTGTTCAAAGAAAACTGGAATGACGCCTGCAAAGTCGATTCGATCTCCGCCATCGACTCACCAGTAGCCTACCTCAGAGCGTTGTACCGATATGCCCATCAATTGGAGTCCTCTATCTCCACTGACGTCGGGGACAAAGCCAGCCGGATCCTGTTGAAAGATCGCCGGCCAGACCTGGCAATGCTGTCGATCGATCAGCAAAGTACCTTCACTGCTCAACCCATGCTCAAAATTGTCAATGACATCCTGGACACGAATATTCAGGAAGCGTTGAAAACCACCTCCGACAAACGCAAGACGACGTATGAGGTACTTGCTCAACATCGTTATCCCCTCACCCTTCCCTATGAGTTTTTCCATCACCAATGCATGTTGGGCCTGGCAGGGAAAAAGCCCGCGCTGGGGGAATTGAACTACCTCATCAGCAATGACCTTCCCATTACGGCAAGCGTGAACAGCCCGTATGGCAAGGTACTGGAATCCACCGCTGATGCAGCCCGACTCCTGATGTCCGGAATGGGTCCTAAACAGCAAGAGCTGCTGACAGAAGTGCCGCGGAACGAGGAACAGCCACATTTTCCGCCCGCGCAACATCAACAGGATAATGACTACTGGATAAACAACGTTGGCATTGCGTCATTCCTCGACCTGAAGGACGTGAACACGTTGCTGAAACGCACCGGACTGCACGCAGAACAGCTGGAGGCATTGATCGCTCAAGGGAAATACACACCCCGCCAATCATCACACTACCGGTTACCCAATCCTTTCACTACGCCCTTTGGAGCCCGCTATGTTAACGGCACCGCACCGAATGCCTCGATGAATTTGTCCCGGATCGGGAAAAATCAAAAGATCAACGAAGCAAACGAGTATCGAATCGATCGCCTGCATCGAATGATTCGTTTGCAACGCTGGCTCGGCATCCCCTTCGGCGCATTGGACACATTGATCTGCAGCATTTTTGAATCACAACACCCCCGTAATACTTCGATGCAACCCGACAGACACACCGTGCGATCCCTCGGGGTTTATCGCTATCTGAACCGTCTGTACTCGGTTACGGCTGAAGAGTTTGCAGCGCTGCTGCATCGGGTCTCACCCTCCGCCAACGGTAGCGACACTTCCCAGCTTGATCGGATCTTCAATCAGAGCCGGTTGTTCGAGAAACCGTTGCTGCTTGACGGTCGACAATTTCGGGCCGACCTGTCGGATCCTGAGTCGCACAGCGTACTTCAGCATTTGAGTGCAAACCTTGGCCTGCCTCAGACGGAAGACTCACTCCTGCTTGCCATCAACAACACGCAAAAATACCTAGGCTCACTGAAGTGTGACCTGCCGACCCTGTCTTCGATTTACCGACAGACACGAATTGCCCGAATGTTCGACATTTCAATCACTGACACCATGACACTGGCCAATTGGCTTGGAGGAGAAAGCGTTCGTCGATGCCTGGTAAAAGGAAAAGATCTGGATACCAGCACCCTGCGCATCAAGGTCTCTCACGGTAAGCAGCACTGTGAACTGGTCGCCATAATCCAGTTACCGGAAGACGCCGATTCGTCAGCGTCTCTTCGACTTCTATCGGGATCAAGCCTGACTAACCATTCAACATGGTTTCCAGAGGGTAAGGCACCTTACGGACTCAAACTTGCCGCTAACGGGGACAACGCCCATCTCTTTATCAGCGGGATCCCGACAATTGCCGAGAGACAAACACACTCTCTGGAGGGACTTGTCATTAATGTAACTGCCCCTTCTCTATACCGCCTGTTACACCGAAAGCAACTTGTTGCTGAAATCACTTCAACCAAATCGAACGGGCTCGACGATGATGACATTCAATTCAATGCAACGCTCACCCATGACGAGCCTTCCATCAACCTGATGGATGTGCTGATGCAGATGGACTGGATGACTCGCTGGCTCAATGAGTCTGCCTTGGACATCCCCATGCTGCGCCGTTTCCTCGTACCCACGAACAGCGATGATCATTCGTATCAGGACTTGCTGCCGCATCTGGACAAGCTGCACGAGGATACAAAGCGATGCGCAGTCACTCCCCAGGAGCTGGCAAAGTTGTATCTGCCGGAAAACATTGACTGGCGCGCAAAGCTTTCCGAGACATTGCTTGATGACAAAGGCCTGGTAAAGGATTTCGCCCCGTCACCCGACGACGATATACCTGGCAAATTCGACGCGGCGCTGGCCATCGTCGTAGATGCGCTGACTCTGGATACAAATCCCGACAAAGACCTGAAGCTCAAGGTGGACTGCAAAAAGAAACTCAAGGCGCTGCTGCTATCGGCCCATGACCGACAGCTGCACCTGATGGAAAAATTCCTGCAAGAAACGTCTTCACTGCCCATGAATCGTGGCAAAGGTGTCGTGATCTGGAGTGGATCGTCGGTTTACCGGATTCTGAGCGCGGCCATACAGGATCAATACTCCCTCTCTCTTCCCCAGGTTATGCATCCGATTCTGCGCCATGCCGAAGCAAGCGTTCAATTGCGCCTGAGTAACAAGACCCTGTGCTTGTTCCTGAAGCACCCCGAGTGGCTGAGAAAGACAACCTCGCCCTTGAGGATGACGATTGACAGCCTGTACTTTCTGGATCGTTTCAATCATTGCATCGACACAAATTACGTCTCTGAAGAAAGCGTACTGAGCTATCTGGAACTCGCCAACGACTCTGCTAGCGCAACGACACTCAACAGTCTTCTGGCCCGGCTGCTGAACTGGACAACGGCAGAAGTCACCGAGCTGAGTGCAAAGCTGGAATCCGGAAAGGCCCAAACGCTGCAAGCCATTGATTGGATCATGCGCTGCCAGAATACCTGTAAATCCACGGGACTCAGCGCTCAAGCCTTGCTCAAGGCTACGGCCTTGAGTAACGAAAGCCCGGAAAACGCCTGGAAAACTGTCGGAGAAGCCGTGATGGCTGCCAGTCTCTGATCCCACATGCTCAAGGAATGAACATGTCTACTGCGATTGAAAAACAACTTAACGAAAGCTTGCGTGACGCGCAGCTCGGGTTCTACCTGTCGGCAATTGCCCCGAAAGACAAAACACTGGTGCGCCTCGGTATCGACAAGAATATCCAGACTGCCAATGACCTTTATCACTACTGGCTGCTGGATGTGCTGGTCAGCCAGGATGTACCGACCACTCCGGTGGCCTGTGCCATTGCCAGCCTTCAGCAATACATCAGCAGTATCCTGGCCGACATGGAGCCCGGGTACCACACCGCGCATTTTCCGGCGGACCACATCGAAATCTGGCACACCGTGATGCATCACTATCCTGCCTGGGCAACGCATCAGCGTTTGCACTACTTCCCCGCACTCTATCTTGATCCGACACTGCGCAAGACCAGGACCGCAAACTTTGAGCAACTGGAAAACGACCTCAACCAGAACCAGCTCACGGCCGAGTCCGTTGATACGGCAGTGCTGGCCTACCTGAGCAGGCTTGAAGAGGTGGCCAACCTGCAAATGATCAACGGTTATATCGACGGAGTCGATTTAGCCCACAGTACCTATTACTTCATTGCCAGGTCCCGGACTGCCAACACGTGGTACTGGCGTTCTCTGGACATGAAATGCCGCCCCTCACTATCTGGCCCACTGGCACAAAAATACGATGCACCGGAGCCGCAAGCGTGGTCCGATTGGAAACGCGTCGACCTGCCGGTTTCCGAAAGCACTATCGAACGTACCATTCGCCCGGTTGTGTTCAACAATCGTTTGTTTGTGATCTGGGCTGAGTGCATCCAGCAAGACGAGGCGGCTAAAAAAGATCAATCGAAGAAAGCAGCCGCCAATCCCCTGTTCCGTTTAAACATGTGCCACAAAAAATACGACGGCAACTGGAGCACGCCACGTACCTGCCTGCAAAGCTACTTTCCCCACGACGTCACCTCGCTGAAAGACAGAACGCATACCGTTGCAATGGTTGATAAATCGGGGCCTACAGAACGACTGTTGATTGGCCTGTATGTTGAAAAGCCAACTGGCGAGCCAACATCGGTTATCACTTTCGTTTTCGGGATGTCGGTTCACATAGACAAGGACTCTGTAAGCAAGTCATCGATCCTACTCGAGGAACTTACTGTCAGTGAAGATAGTTATACACATCTGCAGCAGCTGGATGTTCGATCGCAGCCTCTCAAACGAAAACTCCTGTTCCCTTTATTGGCGCCTCACGCCACAGAAAGCAAGCAGACGCCACCCTGCCTTACCTCCCGTCAGGACACTGCACTGGGTACGATAGAACTCATCGACTTCTCAGGCTCATCAATCAAACAGAGCGACAGTTCACCAGAACAGCTTCGCAGCGACATCCGACTGAACATCACCTTCGCCAGACACCTGATCGAACGCGCAGAAAACGGTATGGACACACTGCTCGCCTGGAGCACCCAGTGTCTTGAAGAACCTGGCTTGAAGACCGGGGAGCAGGGGGAGAAGCTGGATTTCTATGGTGCCTACGGGCGCTACTTTGTCGAGCTGTTCCTGTACCTTCCCTGGCTGGTGGCCCACCGTTATAACCAAGAGGGTCAATACGGGAACGCCAAATCCTGGTTGCACTACCTGTTCAATCCCGGTCGGAAAAAGGTCGAAGGCGCCAACCCCGATTACTGGAACGCGGTGCCATTGATCACCGCCACCCCCACCCCGAGCCAGCCCAGCTTTGCCATTCAGAATCCACTGGATCCGCATCAGATTGCCATGAGCCATCCCGTGCACTTTCGCAAAGCCTTGTACATGCTCTATATCGATATTCTGTTCAACTGCGGCGACACGGCCTACCGCCAGTTAACGCCCGAGAGCCTGACGGATGCCAAGTTCTGGTACATACGCGCACTGGATTTACTGGGTCCACGGCTGGATATCAGGCAAACCGATTTGTGGGAGACGGTCTCATTGAAGGAGCTCAGTGAGAACAAGAATCAAGAGTTGCGTGATTTTGAGCAAAGTCTGATCGATGAGAGCAAACACATACCCAGTGACGCCAACCCCAGACAGCCCCCCCAAGTCTGCATACGCCCCTATGCTCCCCCACTCTCTGTACATACGATCGACACACCGCATTTGCGATTGCCCTTTAACCCCGTATTGATTTCACGGTGGGAGAAACTCGAAAGCCGTCTACACAACCTGAGACACAATCTCGATATCGTCGGCCGCCCGTTGAGGCTCCCGCTCTTTGCGCCCTCATCATTCTCTTCCGATATTCTTGCTTCCAGTTCCCCGCGTGCAGCGGAACCCGAAATGGCCCAATACCTGGGTTCAGAGATACCGCCTTACCGTTTCACTATCTGGCATGCCCATGCCATGGGCGCGGTAGACACGGTCATTCAACTCGGCAATTCCCTGATGTCGTTCATCGAACGCAGCGAGCAGTCCAGCTATCAGGAACTGCAACAGCACCACGTCTGGGATATTGCCAATATGGCAGTCGACCTTCAGACCCAGGCGCTGCAAGTCGACCAGAAAACCAGACAAGCGCTGCTCGCCAGTAAAGCCATTGTCGAGAACCGGCTGGACTACTACAGCCAACTGGTCCATGAAGTCGTCAATACTGACGAGGTGGCGGCCAGCGCGTCACACTTGAAGGGACGTATCGCTGAAAAAGTCGTCTATGCGGCACAGGCCGTTGGCGAGGGCCTGAAAGTCATGCCAAATATTTTTGGTCTGGCAGATGGCGGTTTTCGCCTTGAAGGCGTGCCCATGTCCATGGCAACGACCGCTCAAGGGGTGGCAGTCGCCGCCCATGGCATTGGCGACGCCCTCGATCGTGTCGCGCAGTATCGTCGCCGCCATCAGGACTGGAAGCTCGCCCGTGACCAGGCACGGCTCGAAATCGCGCAGATCGAGGCACAGCTGGAGCAGGAAACTGAAAAGGAAACCGCCTCGCGCCTGCTGTTGCAACAGACCCAGACCTCCCTGGCACATGCCCGTAGCTCCTACGAATTTCTCAGCAAACGCTTTACCAATTCGCAGCTTTACCAATGGTTCACCAATCAAATGGCCAGTTTCTACAGCCAGGTGTATGACTCGGCCCTTTCCATGTGCCGGCTCACCGAATTGAGCTGGCGCTACGAAACGATGGTCGACAACTCCACGCAGCCGTTCTTCCAGCATCAGACCTGGAACAGCACCTATCAGGGGCTGGGCCCTGGCGAGCGAATGAAGATGAGTTTGCTGAAGATGAAAAACGCCTACCTGCTGGGCAACGAGCGCGAGCTGGAAATCAGTAAAACCGTGTCGTTGCGTCAGCTCAAGGCGAAAGACAACAACAAGAACGACAATAAGATATCGATCAATAAGAACTGGGAGGACTCACCGCTCCAGGCAGGCGGCACGGAGAAGGTTGACGGGATCAAGTCCGACCTTGTGAAAACCGGCTCGTGCGCGTTCGAACTGACCCAGTCCCTTTTTGAAAATGACTACCCGGGGCACTGTCTGCGCCGAATCAAAAGCATCAGTATCTCTCTGCCCGCCATCCTCGGCCCATACGAAGACATCCGCGCCACGCTGACCCAGACCGACAGCGAAGTCGTCATGCCCGGTGATGGCAAGAGCGTCATGAAAAGTCTGCGCAGCAATCAGCAAATAGCCCTCTCCACCGGCGTCAACGATCACGGTCTGTTCACGCTGAACTTCCAGGACGAGCGCTACCTGCCGTTTGAATACACCGGCGCAGTATCAAAGTGGATACTGTCGTTTCCCAATCATGACGCGCAGAAGGCAATGCTCGAATCGCTCACCGATATCATCGTTCATGTACGGTACACCGCCAGGGTAAATGGAGGTGTGCAATGAGTGAACAATCCCTGGCGACCTACCTTCCAGCTCTGCCCAAGGGCGGTGGTGCGATCAAAAGTATCGGAAACGCAATAGGCTCTGTCGGAGTCACCGGTTCGGCCTCCTGCGAAATTCCACTCCCCGTGTCACCCGGGCGCGGGTATGCCCCGCCCCTTGCACTGCAATACAGCAGTGATCAAGGCAACGGGATTTTCGGTCTCGGCTGGAGGTTGTCCCTGCCCGCCGTTGCAAGACGAACCAGACTTGGTGTCCCAAAGTACGCCGACGATGATTTGTACATTGGCCCCGATGGAGAGGTCTGGATGCCTGAGCGCAATAGAACGACGGGGACCATCCAATCCAGCCAAAAGATGTGCAGCGACGGTAAACAGCAACTGAAGCATACTGTCGTGCGTTACCGACCTCGGGTCGAAACCCGCTTCGATCTGCTCGAACACTGGTCCAGCACAACGGACAAAGCCGGCTTCTGGCTGATGCACAGCGCCGATGGCAGCAAGCATCTTTTCGGAAAAACCCTCTCGGCACGTCGCGCAGACCCCGACACGCCGTTACGCGTCGGAGAGTGGTTGCTCGAAGAAAGCATGAACGCTCACGGGGAACATATTCTCTACGAGTACAAATCCGACACGTCCCCACCCGCGAGGGCTTCTGCCGACTATCGTGCCCAGCGCTACCTGAGCCACGTGCGCTATGGCAACTTCAACGCCGATTCACAGTTGTACCACTGCAGGACTGATGGACTCACGGCTGTGAAATGGCATTTCGAAATGGTCTTCGACTACGGCGAACGAGAGGTATCGCTCAGGGTTCAACCAGCCTATCGGGCGGAGCACCCGTGGCCGATACGCAGCGATCCATTCTCCGACTTCGCCTACGGCTTTGAATTGGGCACTCAGCATTTGTGCCGACAGGTTCTGATGTTTCATTACTTCCCCGAAGAACCATCGATGGGGAGTAAACAGGTACTGGTTCAGCGTCTCTTGCTCCAGTATCAGACCACCTCTTTGACCTACAACCTGCTGACCGCAGCATTGACCCAGGGCTTCGGCGAAAGTACCAGCCAATACCATCCACCCATTGAACTCACCTATACCGACTTTACCCTGGAGCCCGACCCTCGGCGTTACAAACCGTTCGAGGCCCTTTCCCGGCTCAACCACCAACAGCAATTTCAGTTTGTCGATCTGTTCGGAGAGGGACTGCCAGGCATCCTGAACCGAACAGACAAGAACTGGCGCTATAGCCAGCCCCTGCGGGATGAAAAGGGAGGGGACAGGGTCACGTACTCGCAATGGCGCGAGCTTCCACTTATTCCTTTGGCGGACAGCCGCGCACCCACTCGCCAGTTTCTCCACGGTATCGACGACAGCGGGCTCCCCGCCTGGCTGGTCGCGCAAGCTGGACTGAACGGTTTTTTCACCCTGGACCCAAAAGGCGAATGGTCGAATTTCACCCCTCTTGGCGCGGTGCCGACAGAGTTCTTTCACCCTCAAGGGCGACTGGCCAACCTGGCGGGCTCCGGGCTTCCAGACCTGGCCATGATTGGACCGCGCAGTGTGCGCCTGTATGCCAGACAACCTAACGGAGACTTCGCCCCCGCAACCGAGGTACCTCGGCCGATCGATGAAGACGATTTCCCTAAGCCTGGAAACTCGCCCGGCGAATTGGTGGCTTTCAGTGATGTACTGGGAAGTGGTCAACAACACTTGATCCGTATCCGCCACAATGAAGTGAAGTGCTGGCCCAACCTCGGCCATGGACACTTCGGCAAAGGCCGGGTGATCGCAACGCTGGATTTCTCCCATGAGACATTCGATGCCTCAAACATCTTGCTGGCCGATCTGGACGGATCGGGGGCTGTCGATCTTGTTTATCTGCAATCCACCTGCGCGCGTATTTTCATGAACCGGTGCGGGAATGGACTGAGTGATGCAATCGATTTGCCATGGCCCGACGGCCTGCACTATGACCGTTTCTGCCAGGTCAGTGCTTCGGATCTGCAAGGGACCGGCTGCTCCAGCCTGGTTTTCTGCCAGCCCGGTGAATTACGTCGCTATTGGCGCTACGACTTCGTTGACATCAAGCCGTACCTGCTCACGGCGACCAACAACAATATGGGAGCGAGCGGCAGTATCCACTACCGTAGTTCTGCGCAAGAGTGGCTGGACGAAAAGAGACAGTTGCTCAAAAACCAAAAAGACCCTGTTTCACGTTTGCCATTTCCAGTGTTTCTGGTCAAGAAACAGGTCCAGTGCGATGAAATCACCGGCAACAAGCTGACTCAGAGTTTCAAGTATCGACGCGGTTTCTACGATAGCGCCGAACGAAAGTTCCGTGGGTTCGGCCTTTTACTGACAACCGATAGCCCCAGCAACCGGAACAGCATCCGAACGGGTCCCGAAAGCTCTCCAACGTTGACCAAAAGCTGGTTCCATACCGGAAATACGATAGACCCGGTCAACGTCGATTACGACCGCAGCGATACGGCAGCCATCGCCCTCGGAACGACAATTCAGAACTACGGTGAGAGCTGGAGCCCACGCACACCCATCCATGCCCCGCACAGGACTTTTGTCGAAGCTCGGCGGCGCGAGCTTGCTCGGGCACTCAGTGGTCACATCTTGCGGGTGGAAACATTTGGCCTGGACAACGACACGAAAGCAAAACTTCCGTACTCGGTACTACAACATCGATACCTGGTACGTGAACTCAAAGGGATGGGTGAAAACAGCCCTTACTCGATCATGCATCCCTTGCTCGTGGAGTCCATTCACTATCATTACGAGCGCACTCACGATGACCCTCGCTGCGACCACACAGTCAATCTGCAATGGGACCCATACGGTTATCTCACCCATAGCCTGAAGATCAGTTATGCACGCCGCAAAACAGCCACTGATAAGCCTCCGTTCACGGACACCTGGCAAGCCAAGTGGTGGAAAGATGCCCATGATGAGGATCAGCAGTATTACTACGTGAACGAAACACGATCTGAATTCATCCATGTACGCACGCAACAAGCCAGACACCTGGGCCTGCGTTACCTGCAACGCAGCAATGCTCTGAAGTTGCCGAAAGCTCCGTTGGACGCCGGCCTGGAGCTGCGCTCCATCAGCTATGAAAATCTGCTCAAACTTTGCGATTCAGCAGCCTGGAAGGCCAGGCGGGCCATGACAGGCCTGTCTTTACAGCGTTACCGCAAACCGGATGCAAGTGGCACCTTTAAAGATGGCCAGGCCAGCAACGAAGCCCTGGCTGATCATCTGGAAACTGCCGAACTCAATGATCTGGCACTCAGTGCCTACAACAAACTCAACCATCAGCCGGGCAATACGCCCATTGAAATGACAACGAAGCTGCAGAACGGCGGTTACCGGAAAATGCCCCTCGCATTACCCCCCGACAGCGAGGGGGACAAGCAAGGCAGACTTTGGTCGGTCAGGCGCAACTTCACCACTTACGCAAAACCGGATGGCTTTTTCAGGATTCAGAGTTTCCGTGAAAGCCAGCAGCACGATCCGACCACAATCACCCACGACTCTTATTGCTGCCTGATCAGCGCCGTCAAGCTGCCGGACAACTGCACCACCACGGTCTCTGGTATTGACTACCGGACACTCCAGCCCAAACAGATCACCGACCCCAACGGCAATGTCCAGGAAGCACTGTACGATGCCTTCGGACAAGTGCAGGCCACCACTTATCATAAAAGCAATGCTGACGGGGTAACCGGCTTCAAACCGATTGCCAGCTATATCCGGCGTTACGATGGTCGACCCGACATTGCCATCGAGCAACCGGCAAGAGGAATACAGGATGTCGCCAGCGCCTGCTTCTACGATACGCTCAGCTGGATGGGTCGTATTGCAGCCACGACCCCGGCCGAAATGGAATGGCGCAACCAGGCCGTCGAGCTTGGCGATCTGTTGCCTGGCGGCCATGTCCGCGCCAGTGCCCGGATTCGTCTGAGCAGCCTCGGTACCAAGACATCCTACGAGCAAGAACTCCAGAAGCGGATTGAAAACACTCAACGCGAGCCGGTTCACTGCGCGACGATCCAAGCGGACCGGTATTCCACCGACGTCGATAGTCAGTTCCGAATCACGATCGCTTGCTGGGACGGTTTCGGTCGACCATTGCAACGAAAACAGAAGGTCGACCCGGGGACAGCGTGGGTCGTCGACACGGATGGCGCGTTAAGGCAAGTCGGGAACAAACCGCAATCGCACGAAGCCAGCCATCGCTGGCGCGTCAGCGAAAGGACTGAATACGACAGCAAAGGCTTGGTGATTCGCGCCTACCGCCCCTACTTCAGTGATCGTCATCGGTACATCAACGATGAGTCCCTGCGTCAATCAGGACTGTGCGATCAGCATTTCCACGACCCGCTGGGCCGCTCTGTCCGCGTCATCAATGCCAAAGGTGACGAGCGTCGGTACACCTATCACCCCTGGTACTCCATCACAGAAGACGAAAATGACACCCAGCCTGAGCAAGCCTCTCAGACAGGAGTCAAGCAATGAGCGCGAACACTCACCGCAACACTCCGACCCTGAGCGTCATCGACGGCCGTGGCCTGCAGGTCCGTGAGGTCACGTACCTGCTCAATGACTCCCTCAAAGAACCACAACCCCGTATCACTCGCTCCCGACATGACATCCAGGGTCAGGACATTGCGCACTATTCGCACCAGATGGAAACAGCTGACCTGCGGCAAGTCAGCAGCCTGTCGGGTGTGGCGTTACTGACCGAAAGCAATGATGCCGGCTGGCGCCTGGAATTCTTCGCCGGGGCGGGAAAAGCACTGGAGAAATGGGACTCTCGCGGTACTCACTGGCAGACCCGTTATGACAGTCAGTTACGCCCAGTCGCGGTTTACGAAAAGCCCAAGAATGAACCGCGCAGGGCAATCGAGCGTTTTACTTATGCAGACAGCTCCGCCGGCTACGCCAACACAAATCGGTGCGGTCAATTGATTCGCCATGACGATTCAGCGGGAAAACGCCTTTTTTCCGGGTACGACCTGAAGGGAAAGTTGCTCAGCGAAACCCGACATTTGTTGAAAAACCAACAAACGCCTGACTGGCCGGAGGATCTCGACGAGCGCGACAAACAACTCGAAACAGGTGCCGGCTACACCACCACCTGGTGGTACGCGCCAACCGGAGAAACCCTCAGACAGAAAGATGCCAGAGGGAATACGCAACACTTCTGGTTCGATGTAGCCGGGCAGCTCAAGAAAGTTGCTTTGCAGCTCCATGGCAGAACCGAACAGCGGCTGATTCTCGACCGGACCCGATACAACGCTCAGGGTCAGATCGAGTCGCAGGTCCTGGGTGAAAAGATCAACCACACTGCCGAATACGCCTCTGAAAACGGGCGAATGAAAAAAATGAAAATTTCGCTCACAGACGGAGGTGTACTTCAGGAAATGCATTATGCCTATGACGCCGTCGGCAACGTCTTGAACGTCGAGGACCATTCAAAGCCTGTGCAGCACAACAACAATCAACAGATCAGACCGATCAATACCTATGTCTACGACAGCCTTTATCAGTTGGTTCAAGCTTCTGGTCGTGAGGAACAGGGATCCTGCATTCAAAGATCGCTGCCAGAGTGGTCCTCGCGCTCCGGTGATAGGAGCAGGTTGCTCAACTTCGTTCAGAAATATACCTATGATGCACGCGGAAATCTGATTCGATTGCAACACCAACGGGAGGGAAACAACTACACCCGTGAAATGCGCACCGCCCTTGCAAGCAATCGCGCGCTGGCCTGGAAGACCGGCGATCCCTCACCCGACTTTGCAGAGGGTTTCGACGCCAACGGCAATCTGCAGTTGCTGCAAGCCGGGAATCCCCTGGAGTGGGATGCACGTAACCAGCTACAACGCGTGACTCTGGTCGAACGCGCACAGCAAGAGGGGGATACGGAAAGTTACGTCTACGATGGCAATGGTCAACGTATACGCAAGCAACGCGCCACCCAGTCTCGTGCACTCACCCACATCGACGCCGTCATCTATCTACCAGGCCTGGAAATCCGTGAGAAAAACGGTAAACGACTGGACGTCATCACCGTGCAGGCAGGAGGTTGCAACGTGCGTTGCCTGCACTGGCGCGATGAAACCACGCCCGCAAAGATCACGAATGACGCCTTGCGCTACACCTTCAATGATCACCTGGGCGCCAACACGATGGAATTGAACGCTGAGGGGAATCTGCTCAGCGAAGAAGGCTATTACCCCTTTGGTGGCACAGCGTGGAGAGCGGCCCCTAACCACGTGGAAGCAAATTACAGAACCATCCGCTACTCGGGCAAAGAGTGCGATGCCAGTGGGCTGTACTATTACGGATCGAGGTATTACGCGCCCTGGCTGCAACGCTGGATCAGTGCGGATCCGGCGGGATTTGTCGACGGGTTGAATCTGTACCGCTTCGTTTCCAACAACCCTCAAAGATACAAGGATCATGCGGGACTCACAAAGTATGAGATCGGCGCCTACAGCTCCCAGCCCGGCGTCCCGGCCCCGGCGTCGACTCGTGCGGCCGTACAGCATGACTCTTCCAGCACTTTTCTGGACGCAAACGATCTGGAGCACTACAGGCTGGCTTATGACACGATCTGGACCACTCGCTCACTGCTTCACACAGGCGCCGGCAACCAGATCGGCAGCATTGTAAACAGCACTGGCTGGGCACCGGCACTTGTCGGTCGTCTTCGCTTCAATATTGGATCGCCCGCAACCACACCATCCCGGGCACAACACGCGGTTGCTGCAGGCACTGGCTACTGCGACGAATACGCGGCCGTCAGTTCAAGCCTGCTTTCATCGTCCGCCCGCAATTCTGCAATACACCCTGTGAACATCGCCGTGATCCCCGGTCATACATTCACGGTGCTGGGCGATCCGAATCAGGATCCACTGGTCATAGATCCATGGGTGACTTATCCATTGCCACATCTGCTCTCGGAAAGCCGATACCCCGCAACGCCCTTCTACTACAACGTAACCCCGCGCATGCCTCAGGATCCCACTTATGAAATCCGCACAGCCGATGTCAATGCGCTTTTACCTGTGTATATGCAAACGGTACTACCGAATACACCATTGATTATCGACATGCTGAATGATGCCCTTACGACTGGCGCCCCAAGCACGTGGGTGTGGAGTCAAATGACGTCCAACCAACAGTCTGCCGATGTCAACTTCGTGGAAAATGGGCAGTTCTTCAACTTCGCCCATGTCCCACAAGGTCACTATCTTCAGATTGCCAATGAAACCCAATTTACCGAGGATTTCAGAAATCTGTTCCCGACTGGCTATTTCAGGCGGTTCTGAAAGAAGGGCAGCTTTTTGGCTGCCCTTCTTTTTGGCTGGGTGTCCCGTCCTGAATAAGGTTTACACCTATTTCAGGACTAGACAGACTTAAGGCTTGTCTCGCTCAAATTCTCCAAGGGCTGATCACCTCCCCCCCCAACGTCGCGCAAGCGTCAGCCATTTACTTTATTCGCGGATTCAAATTACCTTTCAGAGCGCTCATCCGCCCACGGCGGCCTCGATCAAGAGGATTCGGTCATGCAATCGCTCGGCTTCACCTCCGTTCCGCCGCTGCTCAAGTACCTGCGCCATGCCGAACATCTGGGCCTGGCCATCGAGCCTGCGTTGGCGGCGGCCGGGTTGCAGGCGCAGCAGTTGAGCGACAACAGCCTGCGCTTGCCGGGTGAAACCCATGAGCGGTTGCTCGATTACTTTTGCGAACACTCGGGCGATCCGCTGTTCGGCCTCAACGCGGCGAATTTCGTCCTGCCCAACTCGTGGAGCGTGCTGGGTTACATCACCATGAATTGCGCGACATTGGGCGATGCCATGAGCCGCATCATGCCGTTCGAAAAACTGGTGGGCGACATGGGTGTCAGCCGCGCCGAGGTACACGACAGCCACGTACACCTGATCTGGAGCTGTCGCTTTGAGCGCCCGCGGATTCGCCGGCATCTGGTGGAAAACGTGCTTGGCTCCTGGCTGCAATACGCACGCTGGATCGCCGATACCCGACTGTCGCCCGCCGCAGTGTGGCTGGAACACTCACTCCCGGCGGGCACGACGCTGGCGCAGTACGAACAGTTTTTTGAATGCCCGGTACTGTTCGATCAGGCGTATTCAGCGCTGATCGTGCCGTTGCCGTATTTGCAGTTGCCGTTGCGCCAGGCCGATGCACATTTGCTGCGCACCCTGGAAGAGCACGCGCAGAGTTTGATGGCGACCCTGGAGGATGCGTCGCTGGAGCAGCGGGTCAAAAGCATCCTGCGCCAGTTGCTCAAGGAAGGCCTGCCGCGCAAGGAACAAGTGGCCGAACATCTCACCGTGTCGGTACGCACGCTGCAACGTCAGTTGCATCAGGCCGGCACCTCGTATCAGCAGATTCTCGATGAACTGCGCCAGGAACTGGCCGAGCATTACCTGCTCAACAGCACCCTGCCGATTCAGGACATCGCCCAGTATCTGGGCTTCAGCGAATCACGCTCCTTTCACCGCGCCTTCAAGAGCCGACGCGGGATGCCGCCCGGTGAGTTTCGGCAGATTCACCGGGTGTCGAACGACGGCTAGATGCTGATCGCGTTGGTGAACACCAGACGATTGCCGAACGGATCGGCGATGGTCATGTCCTGGCTGCCCCAGGGCATGGCCTGAATCTGTGGATGCGAAAACTTGTATTCCTTGGCCAGCAACTGCTGCTGAAACGCCTCCAGTTCATCGGTCTCGATCCGCAGGGCCGAACCCGGTGTTGCATCGCCGTGGTGTTCGGACAAATGCAGCACGCACTCGCCGCGCGAGACTTGCAGGTACAACGGGAAACCGGGTTCGAAACGGTGCTGCCAGTCGATCTTGAAGCCGAGGAAGTCGACGTAGAACCCCACGGCTTTGGCTTCATCGAAAATCCGCAGGATCGGGGTGGTTTTGCCGAAGCTCATGGGTTGCTCCCTGACTGATTGGCCCCAGAGTGTAGTCGGGGTGGATGTCAGCAATTCGGCTTGGTGATGGCTTTCTTTAATTGCAATGTGCCATCACCGTGACGCAGTCAGCAAAATTCAACGAAAGCCGTCGCGCAGATCGCCCTGGCGCGCCAGGAACCGCCCTGCTGTTTGCCCGTTGGCCCGGCCGTCGCGATAACTCAACACACCATTGATCCACACCCCGTCGATGCCTTGCGCGGCACGTTGCGGGTCGTTGAAATCCGCCACGTCACGCACGGTCGCCGGGTCGAACAACACCAGATCTGCCCAGTGTCCTTCACGAATCTCGCCCCTTTCCTTCAGGCCGAATCGCGCGGCCGACAGACCGGTCATCTTGTGCACGGCGGTGTGCAGCGGAAACAAGCCGACATCACGACTGAAATGTCCGAGCACCCTTGGGAAAGCACCCCACAAACGCGGGTGCGGGCACGGGTCTTCCGGCAGACCATCGGTGCCGACCATCGACAGCGGATGAGCGAGGATCCGGCGCACGTCGTTCTCGTCCATGCCGTAATACACCGCGCCCGCCGGTTGCAGGCGTTTGGCGGCGTCGAGCAACGACAGGTTCCATTCGGCAGCGATGTCCATCAGGTCGCGACCGCCCATATCCGGATGCGGCGTCGACCAAGTGATGGTGATGCGGTGGGCGTCGGTGACCTGCTTCAGGTCCAGGGTCGAAGAACTCGCCGCATACGGATAGCAATCGCAGCCGACCGGGTGAGTTTTCGCCGCCTCCTCCAGCGAGGCGAGCAACTGCGGACTGCGGCCCCAGTTACCGGCGCCGGCACATTTGAGGTGGGAAATGATCACCGGTGACTGAGCGTGGCGGCCGATGCGGAAGGCCTCGTCCATCGCCTCCAGCACCGGTTCGAATTCACTGCGCAGGTGGGTGGTGTACACCGCGCCGAACGCATTCAATTCTTCGGTCAATTGCATGACTTCATCGGTGGATGCCGAGAACGCACTCGCATACGCCAGCCCTGTGGATAACCCAAGGGCGCCCGCCTCCAGACTTTCACGCAACTGCTCGCGCATGGCGCTGATTTCATCGTCGGTCGCGGTGCGAAACAGATCATCCAGATGATTGCTGCGCAGCGCCGTATGCCCGACCAGCGCCGCCACGTTCAACGTGGGATTGGCCGCTTCCACCGCTGCGCGGTAGTCGCTGAAACGTGGATAGACGAACGCTGCCGCCGAGCCGAGCAGGTTCATCGGATCCGGCGGATCGCCGCGCAAGCTGACCGGCGCCGCACTGATCCCGCAGTTGCCGACAATCACCGTGGTCACGCCCTGGCTGAGCTTGGGCAGCATCTGCGGCTGACGGATCACCACGGTATCGTCGTGGGTGTGCACGTCGATGAAACCCGGCGCCAGCACACGGCCGGCGGCGTCGATTTCATCGGTGGCGCGGGCATCGCCCAAGTCGCCGATCTGCGCGATGCGGCCGTCGAGGATCGCCACGTCGGCCGCGTAACCGGGGTTGTTGCTGCCGTCGATGACCAGGGCGTTGCGAATCAGGGTGTCGTACAGCATGTCAGTCTCCCAGCGGCAGGTGATCATCGCCGCCACGGTATTCGTCGAGGGCGAGTTTGATCCGCCGCAGACGTTCTTGATTGTCTTCAGGATTGGCCAGCGCAAGCTCGGTGGCCAGCACGTCGATGGCGAGCAGCATGCCGTAGCGTGCCGCCGTCGGTTTGTATATGAACGAGGTCTCGGCGCCTTGCAGCGGCAGGACGATGTCGGCCAGTTCCGCCAGCGGCGAGTCGGCGCGGGTGATGGCGAGAATCCGTGCGCCGTAGTTGCGCGCCAGCGCCACGGTCTCCAGCAATTCCGGGGTGATGCCGGTCAGCGAACAGACGATCACCACCTGCTCGGCGCTGAGGCTGGCGGCGGTGACGCGCATCATCACCGCGTCGTGGCACACCGCAATCGGGTAGCCGAGGCGCACCAGTCGCACTTGCAACTCATCGCTGCACAGGGTCGAGCAACCGCCGATGCCGAAGGCGTGGATCATCCGCGCCTGGCCCAGCAGTTTCACCGCATCGGCGAAGCGCGATTCATCGAACGCCGCCAGATGCTGACGCAGGGTGGTTTCGATATCGCCGACGATCTGCCCGTAAAACGCCGACTGCTCGGGCGTGCCCGCCGGGTCGAGGAAACGGCTGCCGACGCCGCTGGCCTGGGCCAGTTGCAGGCGCAGATCGCGCAGGTCGCGGCAACCGACGGTGCGGGCGAAGCGCGACAGCGTGGCGGTACTGACTTCGGCCCGCTGCGCCAGGTCTTCGAGGCTGGCGGAGGCGGCAAATCCTACGTCGTCGAGCATCAGACGGGCGATGCGTCCTTCACCGGCGCTGAAGGAATCCTGACGGGCGCGGATCTGATAAAGGATGTCCATGGCGGATAACTCCGACTACAGCAGGTAAGAAAGACCGACGGTCAGGGCGAAAGCGACAATCGAGATCAGGGTTTCCAGCACCGTCCAGGTCTTGAACGTCTGGGCCACGGTCATGTTGAAGTATTCCTTGATCAACCAGAAGCCGCCGTCGTTGACGTGGGAAAAGATAACCGAGCCCGCGCCGGTCGCCAGCACCAGCAGTTCCGGGTGGGGATAACCCAGACCGATGGCCACTGGCGCCACCACACCGGACGCCGTGGTCATGGCGACGGTGGCCGAACCGGTGGCGATGCGCATCAACGCGGCGAACAGCCAGCCCATGATCAGCGGCGACAGGTGAAATTCGTGAGCGAGGCCGACGATCTGATCGGTGACGCCGGCGTCCACCAGAATCCGGTTCAGACCGCCACCAGCGCCCACCAGCAAGGTGATGCTGGCGGTCGGTGCCAGGCATTCGTTGGTGAATTTGAGGATTGATTCGCGGTTGAAACCCTGGGCAATGCCGAGCGTCCAGAAGCTCAACAGCGTCGCCAGCAACAGCGCGATCACCGAGTTGCCGATGAACAACAGGAACTGATTGAAGCCGCTGCCCGGCGTGGAAATCAGGTTGGCCCAACCGCCGATCAGCATCAGCACCACCGGCAACAGAATGGTCGCCATGGTGATACCAAAACCCGGCAGGCTGTCGCGGGGTTCGCGTTCGAGAAATTGTTTTTCCAGCGGGTTATCCGCCGGCAACTGAATGCGCGGCACGATGAATCTGGCGTACAGGGGGCCGGCAATGATCGCCGTCGGAATGCCGATGGCAATCGCGTACAGCAAGGTCTGCCCGACCGACGCCTGATACGCCTGCACCGCAAGCATCGCCGCCGGGTGCGGCGGCACCAGCGCATGCACCACCGACAGCCCGGCGACCATCGGCAAACCGACCATCAGAATCGACACGCCGACCCGCCGCGCCACCGTAAATGCAATCGGCACCAGCAACACGAAACCGACTTCGAAAAACAGCGGCAGCCCCACCAGAAACGCAATGCACACCATCGCCCAGTGCGCGTTCTTCTCGCCAAAGCGCTCGATCAGCGTGCGCGCCATCTGCTCGGCCCCGCCGGACTCGGCCATCATCTTGCCGAGCATCGTCCCCAGCGCCACCACCAGCGCAATGTGCCCCAGCGTCTTGCCCACCCCGGCCTCGTACGCC